>NZ_CAKMJU010000093.1:0-44858 GCF_927416815.1 uncultured Acetobacterium sp.
TAACAACTGTGGAATCAAATTTTAGTTGACCGCCATCAATTTTAATAATCGTTACTTCTTTGTCTTTAGGGTTGCCTTCTTCGTCAAACTTCAAGGTTCCGGTAACACCAGGGTGATCAGTAGCGCCTAAAGCTGTGATAATATCAGTCGATTCTGTTGATCCTGCTGCTGTAATCGCTGCCACCATGGCATATACCGCATCATAACCTAAAGCAGCAAAAGAGTTTGGCACTTTGTTATACTCTGCTTTGTAGGCAGTGATAAAGTTTTGTACAGTTTCTGATGGTGAATCCGCTGCATAATGATTTGTGAAGTAATTTCCCTGAGCGGCATCAGCATATTCTTCCTGAACGCCATCCCAACCATCAGCGCCGACAAATTTTGCTGTAATGCCCATTTCTTTGGCTTTTTGAAGAATAGGACCAACTGTTTGAACATAATCTGGAACAAACACGACATCTGGATTCATGTCTTTTATTTTTGTTAATTGGGCACTGAAGTCTTTATCAGCGGTGCCGTAAGATTCGCTACCAGCAATTGTTCCGCCTTTGGCAGTAAATGCTGTTTTGAACGCTTCTGACACACCTTCTGAGTAGGGGTTACCAGTTCCAATTAATAAAGCAGCTGTTTTAGCGCTTAAGGTAGTCGCTGCAAAGTTAGCAGCCGCCTGTCCCTGATAATCATCCAGGAAGCATGTTCTAAATACATTTGGAGCATCTTCGGTTACTTCAACTGCAGTTGCAGTTGGCGACAATACTGGCATATTATCCTGAACCATAATGTCTTTCATTGCTAAGGTTTCGCCACTTAAGGTTCCACCAATTACTGCAACGACACCATCCTGGTCTCTTAAACGATTGTAGGCATTGATTGCTTCGGTTTGATCTGCTTTTGAATCGTAAGCAACCAACTCGATGTTCTTCCCATCAATACCACCGGCCTCATTGATTTCAGCCACGGCTAATTGGGCACCTTCTTCAGCTGAGCTTCCATAAATAGCAGCATCGCCTGTCATTGGTCCAATAAAACCAAGTTTGACAACGTCTGCGTCTGCACTTCCGCCCGATGTTGTACATCCTGCAAATGCAAAAATAGAAGCGGTGAAGATCAATACAAGTAAAACACTAAGAACTCTTTTCTTCATTTCTTTTCCTCCTTTTTCTTTTCAATGATTATTTATAGTGCTTATCATAAACCATTCTTAAGAAAAACACAAGAAATAATTACTCTGATCCGATGCTTCTTTAAAACTTTGGCTGATAAAAAACACAAAGATTGTGCAGCATACACTCGCCGCAATTGGGGTTCCTGGCTGTACAGCATTTTCTTCCGTGCCAGATCAGCCAATGATGAGCCTGGGACCATTGATCTTTAGGAATATTATTCATTAATTCCTTTTCAACTTCCAGCACGGTTTTCCCACTGGCTAAGCCAATTCTTCGGGAAACCCGAAAAACATGGGTGTCCACCGCAATAGCCGGGATATTGAAGGCATTGCTCATCACCACATTGGCGGTTTTCCGCCCAACCCCTGGGAGCGTGATCAGTTGATCCATTTGATCAGGTACAATTCCATTATATTCTGTCAATAATCGCTGACAGGTCAGAATAATGTTTCTGGCCTTTGTTCTTGCCAGTCCACAGGTTTTAATTTTTGTCAGCAGACCATCTTCTCCTAAATTTAAAATAGCCTCTGCAGTATTGTACTTATCAAACAAATCTTTGGTGACAATATTCACCCGGACATCCGTGCATTGCGCCGAGAGGATGGTGGCAATCAGCAGTTCAAAGGGGGTATTAAAATCCAAGCCACACTGTTCCTGCCCATAAAGCTTTTCCAGTGTGGCTAATATTTGTTCAATCTTCTTTTTTGTCACGCGTTTTCATTAAGAATCAGTGCCATAAATATCAAGTCCTCTTGACCATTATTGTAGACACTATGACTACCTTGATCCGGAGTAACCATCACGTCTCCGGGACCGATTTCAGATTCTCTGCCGTTATCAACTACAATTCCCTGACCCTGTAAAAAATAAAATATTTCACGCTCACCGAGATGCTGATGTTCTCCGATAGAATCTCCCGGTTTTACGGTAATCTGGGCAAAGAGTCGGCAATTTTCGCCTAGAATCTCATTGTTGGTGATGTGGGTAATCACAACATCCCCCTGACCACCTCGCATATTCTGTTTTATTTCCTGTCGTTTCGATTTGCTTTGCTCAATCATCATCTTCCTCCTTAGGTTCTCGGTGCAGTTGGTTCAGTCGGTGTAGTTGGTTCGGTTGGCTCGGTTGGTTCAGTTGGCTCGGTTGGTTCGGTTGGTTCGGTTGGCTCGGTTGGTTCAGTTGGCTCAGTTGGCTCGGTTGGCTCAGTTGGCTTTGTTGGCGTTGTTGGCGTTGTTGGCTCAGTCGGGGTTGGCGGTTTTGGTGTAGGGGTTTCGGTTTCAGTCTTTTTTTCCTCTTCTTTTGCCGGTTTAGTGGTTCCTCCATCAATAGATGATGCTCCCGAGGTTTCTCCCTCGTTGGATGTTCTTTCCATTTCGGTGATCGTCAGCAAGTCCTGATCAATAACCATACTTAAGTAATCTCCATAGATAGCAGCTGCCCTGGAACTGCCGCCGTAAAGCACATCATTTTCCGGGGTTCCCAACCAAACTGTTGTCGTCAAATTTCCTGTAATACCGGTAAACCATAAATCCTTATTATCATGAGTTGTCCCGGTTTTTCCAGCTGTTGTATAAATCTGTGAAGCTGCTGACCCGGTACCATAACTTACAACACCTTCTAATATACTCATCATGTTCGTTGCTGTGGTATCTGCCATTACTTTTTTAGTAGAAGTACTAGAAGCATTCTTGGTATAAATAACTTCTCCATTTACCTGTTCCATTTTAGTGATAAAGTATGGTTGATTATAAACACCACCATTGTTAAACACATTAAAGGCGGCTGCCATTTCCATCGGTTTGATACCATAGGTCATTCCACCAAGTGCCGTTGCCAGATTATAGTCAGTATCCTCAAATGTTGAGATTCCCATTGTCTGCATAAAGGCAACTGCCGCTTCCACTCCAACCTTGTCATATACCTTAACTGCGGGTATGTTGTAAGAATTGACTAAGGCTGTCCGAACCGTTACAGTGCCATGATAACCACCATCGTAGTTTCTGGGTGCATAGCCGCCAAAATCGGTGTAGGCGTCCAAGATGGTCGTTGATGGGGTAATAAGTCCCTTGTCCATGGCCGCTGCATAATAGAGGGGTTTAATATTAGACCCCGGTTGTCTTGGTGTATTAGCCATATCAATTTGCGTGTTGCCACCATAATAAGCTTTTACAGCGCCATCCAGATCCACAGTCACGACAGCCCCGGTTTCATTAGGCAAATCTCCATCCAACGAACTCGTCAAACTCTCAATTGCATCTCCCTGCATGGCCGTATTAATGGTTGTATAAATACGATAACCACCGCTGGCAATATTCGTTTTGATATAATCAATCGCCTGATCTTCTGTGATGCCACGCTCTTGCATAACTGCTGATGCCTTTAAGCGGGCGTATTCATCCAAAGCCCGCCCGACATATGACTGGTAATTTTCGACAATCTGATTATCATTGCTAATGGTTGCTGGATCTCTAATAACCAACTCCTGTGCATAGGCTGCATCTGCTTCTTCCTGGGTAATGTACTTTTCCTTAACCATTCGTATCAGAACTTCCTGCTGACGTTTTTTTGCTGCTTCAAAATTTGAGTTAGGAGCATACGCACTGGGTGCCTGGGGTAATCCCGCCAGCATAGCTGCTTCAGCTAGATCAACCTGTGATACCGGTTTATTGAAATAGGTTTGCGCTGCTTCTTCAATCCCATATGCACCTGAACCAAAATAGTATTCATTAAAGTACATCTCCAGGATCTGCTCTTTGGTATACTTTTCTTCTAATTGAAGTGCTATCGATATTTCCTTTAGCTTTCTTATTAGTGATTGATTAAAATTCTGCTCCGTTGCAATATCCGGAAGAAACAATACTCTCGAAAGCTGTTGGGTGATCGTACTGGCACCTTCGCCAATGCCATTACTGGCTATATTTGAGAAAAATGCCCGAACAATCCCCAGCAAGTCAATCCCAAAATGATCGTAAAAACGCGAATCTTCAACAGATATCAGAGCTTGCTGTAATTGTACCGGAATCTGATCAAAGGTAATATTGGTTCGATTTTTCATGTACAATTCCGCAATAATGACATTATCTGCCGAATAAATCTCGGTTTTATCCTTTGCCTGATACTGATATTCAGAAATATCCATACGATTTGCAGCGTATATGGAATACATCACTCCGATTCCCAGTATTCCCAGAACCAAAAGAATAATCAGTACCTTTGCACCGATGTGTTTTTTCTTCTTTCGTCTTTTTATCCCTTTTTTTTGCTTTTCACTCATTTTATCACCTTTTTCTATTTATTATCTATTAAACGCTGATGAAGCTTTTTCAATTCGTCGTTATACTCAGCCTGAACGCAAAAACGTTTTGTTCTGGGAAGTGACAACTCCAAACTCTGGGCATGAAGTGCCTGGTGAGACATTTCAAAACATCCCTCATCTATCATATCGCCATGATATAGCGGATCGCCGATAATCGGGTTCCCCAGATGCTTTAAATGAACCCTTATCTGGTGGGTTCGTCCTGTTTCCAGAATCAGTTCTATCAATGATGCATCCTTAAACACTTCAAGCACCTTATAGTGGGTGACTGATGGTTTCCCATCGACCATAACGACGCGATGAATACTATCGTGATAGGGTTGCCCAATAGGAAGATTAATTACCCCTTCCGCATGAGGAAGTTTTCCATAAACAAAAGCATGATAAACCTTGCGAACCTTACCAGAGTTGACTTCTTTTTGCACGTAGTGATGTACATATTTATTTTTAGCAATCGCAACAATTCCAGTTGTATCCCGATCCAGGCGATTGATAAAGCGAATTTTTGCAGAAATACCGCGATCACGCCAATAATAGCTGACATAATTTGCCAAAGTATCCAATTGATGACTCTTGGTGGGATGCGTAACACAGAACGGCGGTTTATTAATTACTAATAATTCTTCATCTTCGTAAACAACACTGAGATTACCCAATACCGGCTCTCCGTCAATCTCTTCGCGTGGCATCTTAATCTCAATGATATCTCCTGGCTTGATTTGCTGCCCCAGGAAGCATTCCTTATGATTTAAACTGATCTTTCCAATCCGTTTGATCTCTCTGATTAATCGGCTGGAATAGCTATAACGCGTGACCAGTTGATCTCTGACCAGTTTTTCATGATCTTTTGATATATGATACGTATAAACAAGACTGATAATCCTACCTCCGATTCTGAAGCTTCTCTGTAAATATACTGACTATAATTTACTAAATCATGTTTGACCGACATTATTTTATCGGCTGACTAACTGAAATCATCCTATTTTTAAACATACACTTTATTATACCTCAATTTCAAACGCGGCGTTAGGTATCTTTAAATGTATTAAGCTAACTACAGGAGTTTCTCCTGTTTAAAACTCAGATATGAGCCCTGTCCAATAATAATATGATCCAACACTGAAATACCGATTAACTCGCCTGCATCAACCAGTCGCCTGGTAATACGTTTATCTTCGCCACTAGGTTCGGGATCACCAGAAGGATGATTGTGAACCATAATAATTGATGCTGCATATTGTTTAATGGCTTTTACGAAAACTTCTCTGGGATGAACCAAAGAAGCATTCAAGGTTCCGCGGCTGACTTCCTCAATATTGATGACTTTGTTCTTGGTGTCCAGCAAAATAATTTTAAAGCATTCTTGTTTGAGATATACCATTTGATCGACAAGCAAAGTTACCACATCCTGAGGTGTAGTGACTTTTATCTCAGGCAAATCCTTCTGTTTCATTCGACGACCCAGTTCAATGGCTGCCTTAATCTGACAGGCTTTAACAATGCCGATACCAGCTAAATCAGGGTTACGTTTAAGCTCCATCACATCTGTTTGATAAAAGGCCGACAAGTCATTATCCAGGTACTCCATGATCTTTCTGCCCACTTCTATTGAAGTCGCATCCCGAGTTCCGGTTCGAATAATTATTGCTAGTAGCTCCGCATTACTTAAGCTTCCGGCGCCATGACGGATCATTTTTTCCTGCGGTCGTTCATCCTCTGGGAGCTTTTTAATTGATACGTGATAGTCTGACTTTCCGTTCACCATAAGCCTCCTCTTATCAACAATATTACCATTCTAACAGAATCCCAATTTATTTTATACATTTTTCCTAAAATTCTCATTAAAATTTTAATTGAATGCCGAATTGTCATAAATTCTTAATAAAAACGGCTCTTCATTTTTCAATGAAGAGCCGTTTCAGTGCTTTTTGTTTATTTTATTACTTAGTTTTATTTGGTCGCATTTCAATAGCACTTTTTCGACACTTATCAAAACAAATTCCGCAACCAATACACATGTCATGATCGATAACATAGGGTGGTTTTTTAATTTCTCCGGTAATAGCATTGACCGGACAGTTTTTCGCACACAAACCGCAGGCAATACAGTTTTCGTCAATAATATATGCGGTAGCTTTGCCATATTCAACATCGCCGGTAATACAATTCATCGGACACTTATCGACACACTCGTAACACTGCCGACATTTGTCATAATCAATTTTTGCACAATTATTATCCACCGTGATTGCATCAAAGCGACAGGCTTTTTTACAGGCGCCACAAGCAATACATGCAGTTGTACAGGATAGACGGGCAACCTTTCCTTTATCAAGGTTATGACATTTAACAATCACTTCCTGAGCTGCTGGTACCAAGTTCATGATCGCTTTGGGACAGGCATCCACACATTTGCCACAAGACGTGCATTTGTCTGGATCAATTTTTGGTAATCCGTCTTCGCCCATAATAATGGCATCAAAGGGACATACCGCTTTACACGTGCCTAATCCCATACAGCCATATCGGCAACCTTTTGCACCGCCTGAGGCAATCATCGCTTCCCGACAATCCATTTCGCCGTAGTATTCTGCTCGATTTGGCGCTGTTTCGCAGGTTCCCTGACAAATAACAGTGGCAACCTTTTTAACTGCACTGCCTGCTTCCATCCCCATGATCTCAGCAATGGCAGCGGCACAATCGGATCCACCAACCGGACATCCATCTATAGATGCTGTTCCATTTACAATACCGGATGCAAACCCATCACATCCTGGCAAACCACAACCACCACAGTTTGCACCGGGTAGCGCAGCTCTTACCATTGGTACCCGGGGATCTTCATATACTTCAAATACCTTAGCCGCAATGGCAAGGCCAATTCCAAACACTAAACCAAATACACCGAGGATACCGACAGGAACTAAAATCGCATTTATCATTTCCATATCCTCCTAACCCAATTTCATTCCGGAGAATCCCAAAAATGCGATCGCCATTAAGCCAGCCGTTAATAAGGCAATGGGAAATCCTTCCAGTGCTTTTGGCACTGCTGAAGTTTCAAGTCGTTCACGAATACCTGCGAATAGCACAATCGCAAGGGTGAAACCTAGTGCCGCACCAACACCATTAAAAATGGTTTCAATGAAATTGTATTCATTTTGAATATTGATTAATGCAACCCCAAGTACCGCACAGTTAGTGGTAATCAATGGCAGATAGACACCCAGCGCCTGATACAGCGAAGGGCTAGATTTTTTAATAATCATTTCTACAAATTGAACTAATGCAGCAATGATTAAAATAAATGCAATTGTCTGTAAGTAACCAAGCTTCAGAGGATCAAGAATCGAATATTGAACAATATAAGTGATGGCAGAAGCCAGCGCCATAACAAAGGTTACCGCAGCCCCCATCCCTAATGCGGTTTCAACTTGTTTAGAAACCCCTAAAAACGGACAAATACCTAAAAATCGTGACAGTACAAAGTTATTGACAAAAATTGCACTGATCATTATAAAAATTAAAGTCATTGATATCTCCCCCTATGCCTTTTTCGTTTTCCAGTTAATGAGGCCAATCAAAAGACCAAGGGTTAAAAATGCCCCAGGAGGCAGGATCATTAACAATACTGGTTCATAAGCTGCACCAAATAAAGAAAATCCAAAAATACTGCCAGCCCCTAAAATTTCCCGGATTGAACCAAGAATGGTTAACGCCAAGGTAAAACCAAGACCCATACCAACTGCATCGGCAAATGAGTCGGCGATGCCATTTGTAAAAGCAAAAGCTTCAGCCCGGGCTAGAATAATACAGTTAACAACGATCAACGGAATAAATATCCCCAGCGCCGCATCCAGTGCTGGTACATAGGCCTTCATCAGCATTCCAACAATGGTAACAAAGGATGCAATAACAACTACAAAGGCCGGAATTCTGATATTATCTGGTATTACTTTTCGCAATGCCGAGATAGCCACGTTTGAACCAATCAATACCAGCATGGTTGCTAGTCCCATCCCCATACCGTTGATGGCTGATGTGGTAACCGCAAGGGTTGGACACATCCCCAATACAAGTACAAAGGCGGGATTCTCTCGGATGATTCCTCGGGTAAGATTCTTCATAAAATTCATCTCTATTTTCCCTCCTATTTCGACATATTCTGGTAAACTGCGATGGCTGTATTTACACCTTCAATAACTGCTCTGGAAGTAATGGTAGAACCAGTAATGGCCTGAATTTCATTACCACCATCTTGAGGTGTCCCTTTTACTACAACCAGCTTTTCTGTTGCCGATTTTCCGGTAAATTGATCATTCCATTCGCCGGTGGCCAAGGCTCCCAAACCAGGGGTTTCATTGTGTTTAATAATTGTAATGCCAGAGATGACCCCATCAGATGATACGCCGGTTAAAACTTGGATTTCTCCAGAGTAACCGCTGGTGGGAGCTGTCTTTACCGTATATCCCACGACTTCACCATTATTGGTTCCGATATATATTTCTATGAGTTCTTCTGGTTTTTCCATGCTGATTTCTTTCGCGATTTTTGCTACATCTTCAGCAGGTACTTCCTCAAAATCCGTTGCGTCTGGAAGAACTTCCTGGCGGGCAACAGTATTGGCTTGGATATTCATTTCCTCAATCGTTCCGGCCGTCACATAATTGGTTAAAGCCAGCGCACAGGCGGCCACAGCAGAAATGACAAACAAAATTAATCCAAGCTTGAAAACTACTTTCCAGTCGATTTGTACTTTTTCTTTGGTTTCCATTATGCTTTAGCCTCCTTTTTGATCTTAGTCACACCATAGATCCGTTCTTTGGTGAAGCGTTCGATCAGAGGTGTTGCAACATTCATCAGTAGTATTGAATAAGAAACGCCTTCAGGATATCCACCATAAATACGAATGATCATGGTAATTAAACCACAGCCAACTGCATAAAAAATCTGACCTTTTGGTGTAACTGGCGATGAAGCATAGTCTGTCGCCATAAAGAAGGCGCCCATCATCACACCACCTGAAACAATATGCACAATTGGATCTTGACCAACTAGTAGGGCAAAAATTCCCACGGTTAGTAAATAGATAGTTGGAATTCTCCAACTGATAATACCTTTAAAAATTAGGTACAGACCACCAACTAATAGAGCAAGGGCTGAAATTTCGCCGATACAACCATATACACCGTTTAAACCAGTGAAAAGATCAATCGTTGAAGGCATACTTGCTAAACTTGCCGGATCACCCGCTTTTAAAAGAGCCAGCGGGGTGGCTGTGGTTACTGTATCAGTTACAGGAATGTAAGCAGTACTGGTCATATGTCCTGGCCAGGATGCTAACAGGAAGGCTCTTGCTGCTAGAGCCGGATTGATAAAATTCTGTCCCAAACCGCCAAAACATTGTTTTACAATGGCGATAGCAAAAACAGAACCCACAACAGCAATCCACCAGGGCGCATTAATTGGTAAGTTGAATGCTAACAGCACCCCTGTCACAACTGCACTCCAGTCATTGACAGTAACGGGTTTCTTAAGCAGTTTTTGGATAACCGCTTCGGTAACCACTGACGAGATAATACAAATAGCCACTAATGCCAATGCCCATACCCCAAAAACAAATCCTGCGACAGCCAATGCAGGTAACAAAGCAATAATAACATTTTGCATAATATTGGCTGTGGTGTGTTTTGCCCGGATATGAGGGGATGATGACACTGTCAGATTTAATTCATTCATCAATATTCCTCCTAATTTCCTTTTCTTCTTTGTGCGATAATCTCGCGTTTAGCAACCCGAATGGATGATACCAGGGTTCGTTTTGCAGGACAAATATAAGAACAGCTACCGCATTCAATGCAATCCATGGCATTATTTGATTCGCATTTATCCCAGTTATCCCGTTGCGAATACTCAGCGATATAAAGTGGTTGTAAATGAATTGGACAGACGCCGACACATTTACCGCAGTGAATACAATTTGACGGCATAGCGATCTTAGCCGATTCTTTGGTTAAGCATAAAATTCCTGAGGTTCCCTTCATCACAGGGATATTGGTTTCAAACTGGGTCACTCCCATCATTGGTCCGCCAGAAATTACTTTTCCTGGTTCAGCCGAAAAACCTCCGCATTGATCAATAACCGATTGGAAGGGTACTCCGACACGAATTTCCATCGTTTGGGGATTCTTGATGGCATCTCCGGTACAGGTCAGGTAGCGCTTGTATAACGGCAATCCGGTGGTCATTGACTCAGCTATTTGAGCTGCTGTTCCAACATTCATAACAACAACACCGGCATCCGCTGGCAACCCTCCTGACGGCACTTCACGGCCAGTGATTGCCGCTATCAATTGCTTTTCTGCGCCCTGTGGATATTTAGTATGCAGTGAGTAAACTTCCAGTCTGCTATCGTTTCCAATTGCTTTAACAAGAGCCTCAATCGCATCGGTTTTGTTATCTTCTACACCAATAAAACCCTTGTCAACACCCACCGCTTTCATGGCGGCTTGTAATCCCTTGACAACCTTTTCAGCTTGATTTAGCATCAAGTGATGATCAGCTGTTAAATAGGGCTCACATTCAGCACCATTTAAAACGACACAATCAACTTTTTTGTCTGGCGGAATGGCCAATTTGACATGGGTAGGAAAGGTTGCCCCACCAAGACCGACAATACCAGAATTCAAAACCATTTTTTTAATAGCCTCGGCATCCATTTCTTCTAGAGTTCCATATGGTTTGATACTTGGGTCGATGGTATCCAAACCATCCGATTCAATCACAACTGCCATGATCCGATCACCGGATGCATGTGGACGTTCCTCAACCGCAACAACGGTTCCCGAAACGCTGGCGTGGACAGGAACGGAAACAAAACCATTTGGCTCTCCAACTCTTTGTCCAAGAAAGACCTGATCGCCTTTTTTTACAATCGGTGTACAAGGTGCCCCAATGTGCAGCGACATGGGTATGATCACCATCTCTGGTTTTGCGCCTATACCCAGCGGAACTTCAGCAGTACTTTCCTTTCTATAGGGTGGGTGGATTCCCCCCTTAAAGGTTCCATGTTTTACATTCATCTTAAGTCAAACACCCCTCAAATTAAAATTTTACACAAGAGAAACAGTATACTTGTATATATAGGCAGTATCATAACATATAAATTATTTTTTTTCCATACGTATCGATAAATTTGTTTAAAATAATACTGTACCCGCCGGGGCAATAAAAAAAATGGTAATATTTAGTTCTAAAAGAGTAAATTTTAGACTATTATTACCATTTCAATGTAGTCATTTATCTGATTAAAACAACAAATGCACAATATGGCATTTGTTACTATATTAACAAATACGTTTTTCAACTGCCTTTTCTGCCATTAAGAGTATTATTTTGTCTTTCCTCCTATTTCAGAAAGCTTTTATACCCCTTATAACACATATACAAATCAATTTTGGAGGCCAGTTCGAAAGGAGAATGCATACTCAGCAGTGCCGGGCCGCAATCAAGCACATCCATTCCATATTCGGCCAGAATATGGGCGATGGTACCGCCGCCGCCAAGATCCACGCGACCCAGTTCACCCATCTGCCAGATCACACCTGCAGCCTCCAGGGTTTGTCTGACCTTTCCCATAAATTCAGCATGGGCATCATTGGAGCCGGATTTCCCCCGGGCACCGCCGTATTTAGACAAAACCATTCCTTTGCCAATATATGGGGCATTTCCTTTATCATGGGTGCCGGTAAAGTTAGGATCGACCCCGGCAGTAACATCAGCGGAGAGCACTTCTGAATTCATAAAGCACCGACGCATCGCCATTTCCGGTTTTTTCACAGCCATCAGATCGATAATCTCAGCTACTGTATTTTCAAAAAAACGCGAATGCATGCCCGTGTTACCGACGCTGCCAATCTCTTCCTTATCAGCCAAAATGACACAAAGGGTGCGCTCTGGAGATTCCTCCCTGTCAAGTATCGCGCGCAGGGCAGTATAGGCACAGATACGGTCGTCCTGACCATATCCGCCAATCAGACTTTCATCAAAACCAACATTTCGAGCCGCTCCTGCTGGCACAACTTCCAGTTCAGCAGTGGCAAAATCTTCTTCTAACATACCATATTTTGTGTAAAGAAGATTAAGAATATTTAGTTTTACCCCGTCTTTCAGATCTTTTTCGGGATAAGGTTTGCTGCCAACAATGATGTTAAGGCCTTCCCCGGTGATCCCTTCGGTCATTTTTTTGGTATTTTGTTCCTGAGATAAATGAGGTAGCAAATCGGTAATACAAAAAACCGGATCTTCTGCTGCTTCACCGATGGAAATATTAATCGTCTCGCCATCCTTTTTCACCACCGTACCATGCATGGCTAGAGGTATGGTCACCCAATGGTATTTTTTTATACCACCATAATAGTGGGTCTTCATAAAAGCCATGTCCTCGCTTTCGTAAAGAGGCGATGGCTTTAAATCAAGCCGCGGCGAATCAATATGAGCGCCGATAATAGCCATGCCCTTTTCAATCGATTCTCTGCCAGCCACAAAGAAAGCCACAGTTTTATCTTTGTGAACCACATAAAGCTTATCTCCAGGACTAATTTCCCCCGCTTTCTGATAGCTTTCCAGCGGCTTGAATCCAGCTTTTTCAGCCAGATCAATGCTGAGGGTTACACATTGTCGTTCGGTTTTTCCGGCGGTCAGAAAGCGAATGTAATCATCGCTGACTTCTTTTACTTTTATGGTGTCCTCATCACTGAGATCCTTCCAGGCCAGTTCCCATTTTTTAACCAGCTGTTCCTGAAGCAAAACCCCTGGACTCTTTTCTTTATCTGTGTTTTTCATCGTATTTTTCTCCCTTGTATTTCAAATGCGATTAGTCTCTACTAATCAACGATTTCGATATTGTCAAGTTGCGCTCTGAAATTTGTTCTGACTGCTGACAGATATTCGGCTCGCAGTGTCATTTGCTCATCTGACTCGTCCTCTGTTAGTCCACATTCTTTCTTCTTTCGGGCCAATTCATTGATTCGATCAATTTTTTCTTTAGTTATCATGATTTCTCCTTACATTACCTTATTTATTTTTTATCGTTATGAGTTGTTTATCGAGCAGCCGTTGAAGGCTGAGTAGAACACCCAGCTTTCCGTGAAAATGGGTCAGGCCACCCTGAAAATAAACATAATAGGGTTCCCGCATGGGGGCATCAGCCGAGAGTTCAATCGAAGATCCCTGAATAAAAGCCCCGGCTGCCATGATAATGGGGTCTGAATAACCGGGCATATCCCAGGGTTCGGGGGTAGCCTGACTATCCACTGGAGCCGCTTCTTGAATCGCTCGACAGAATGTTTTAACCCCTTCGGCTGTTTTTAAACAAACACTCTGAATAATATCACTGCGATAGTCGATCACCTCAGGGCAAACGGCAAAACCCAGTCTTTTGTAGCAGGCGGCTAACAGCACTGCTGATTTAATTGCCTGGGCTACCACTGTTGGAGCCAGAAACAGACCTTGCAACAAGGTTCGGTTGATACCTAGGGTCGCCCCTGTTTCTCTGGCTACTCCGGGAGCTGCCAGACGACAGGCGGCCAGATGAACCAGATCCGCCCGGCCAGCTACATAGCCCCCGGTCGGAGCCAAGCCACCGCCAGGATTTTTGATCAGCGAACCAGCCATCAAATCGGCGCCAATCGATACTGGTTCAACCCGATCCATGAACTCGCCATAGCAATTGTCGACAAAAATGACTACATCCGGTTTCACACTTCTTATTTTTTTAATCATTTCTGCCATCGTATTGATACTTATCGCCGCCCGCCAGCTGTAACCTGTAGAACGCTGCAAATAAATCATTTTGGTATTTGCAGTAATGGCCGAAAGAATCGCCGTTTCATCAAAACTGCCGTCAGCGAGCAATTCAATCTGATCATAGGTGACCCCAAATTCTTTAATGGTTCCCTGTCCCACACAGGCCTCTTCTAGTCCAATAACGCTGCGAATGGTATCGTAGGGCGAACCAGTAATCGCCAGTAAGTGGTCTCCGGGGCGTAGCACCCCATATAGAGCCAACGAAATCGCATGGGTTCCCGATGAAATGTGCGGTCGCACCAAGGCGTCCTCAGCACCGAAAACATCAGCGTAGATGGTTTCGACCACTTCCCGCCCAACGTCGTCATAGCCATAACCGGTAGACACAGTGAAGTGGCGATCTCCCAGTCCCGCCCTCTGCATCGCTTTGATGACCCGATACTGATGGAGCTCTGAGAGATCATCACGTTTTTTAAGTTGAGAATGAACTGCATCTTCAACTATTTTTACGAAATCGATGACCTCTGCCGAAATTTCAAATTCCTGTTCAAGATAGGTTTTAATGTCTTTTTGTATGTTCAAACAATTACTCACTTTCGTTTATTACTAATTGTGGACGAATCAGCTTAAGACATTCCTCAACCTGGGTCTCTAAATCTCTGGTTTCGTCCATCTTCAGCCATTGGATCCGTTTGTCTTTCCGAAACCAGGTCATTTGGCGTTTGGCATAGTGCCGGGAGTCCCGTTTTAAAATGGTGACCGCTTCTGCCAAGCTGGACTCTCCTTCTAAGTAAGCTTTCAGTTCCTTGTAACCAATCGCCTTCATTGCCGTTAGGTTCCAGTCATAGCCACGTTCAATTAGCATTTTTGTTTCTTCAATGAGGCCTTCCTCAATCATCCGATCAACCCGGCGGTTAATCCGCTCATAGAGGGTTTCGCGATCCCAGTCCAAACCCAGAATAATATAATCATAGGGAACACTATGTTTTTTTGTTTCTTCATCAAAATCTGATTTAGGTTTGCCAGTGAGTTCATAAATTTCAAGCGCCCGGATAAGCCGGTTCAGATTATTGGGATGGACGATTTCTGCTGTAACTGGATCGACTGATTTTAGTCGCTCATACAAGGCTTTATTTCCAAGCACTTCGGCCTCAGCGGTTAACCGCCAGCGTATTTTTTCATCACTATCTTTTTTTTGAAAATCCCACGGCAGACTTAGACTGTTAATATACAATCCTGTCCCCCCTATTATAATAGGAAGTTTTCCTCTAGAAAGAATGGCTTCAATCGCTTCTAGTGCCGCCGCTTTATATTTTGCCACACTGAACTCTTCATCAGGAGACACGCAGTCAACCAGGTGATGGGGTACCCCCTGCATTTCATCTAAGCTAACCTTAGCCGTGCCAATACTCATATGTTTATAGATTTGCATGGAGTCGGCTGAAATGATTTCTCCACCCAGTCTTTTTGCAAGCGCCACCCCCAAGGGGGTTTTTCCGCTAGCCGTCGGCCCAACTATTACTAGTACTTTGGGTTTTTTTGCTTCCATTTTATATCACCCGTTTGAATAATTTCATTAATTCGTATTCCTTTAATCTCATTATGATGGGACGGCCATGCGGACAGGTATAGGGATTGTTGAGGTTTACCAGGCTTTCTAGAAGCTTTCTAATTTCTGCCTGTGCCAAAGATTGCCCCCCCTTAACAGCTGCTTTACACGCCATGGTAATGATTTTATTTTTCGCTTTTTCTGAAAAAGCCATGTTAGCATCAGTATTCTCGTCACCTTCAAAGAGGTTTTCTTCAATCATCGCTTTTAATAAGTTCGGGTTTTGGGGTTCACCCAACAATACCGGGACGCTGCGAACCAGCAGCGTGTCTTCTCCAAAAAGATCACAGTCAAAACCTAATCTTTTATATTCGGCTAACGCATTCTCAATTCTCGTTAAGTCTTTGGGTCGAATTTTAAGCGGTACCGGGGTCATCAGTCCTTGGCTGGGAAGACCCTCCTTGCGATCAAAAATCGCCATTAGCTCCGCGGTTAAGAGCGCCTCATGGGCAGCATGTTGATCGAGAAGATAGATTTCTTGATCACCCTCCAGAAGAATGTATACGTTAAAAAGCTGGCCGACAATTTTCATTTTTGCCAGATCCCTGACATCTTTTTTCAAGGCCAGCAAAACCTTTTTTTCGCTGTCAATTTTCCCAGTATTAACCACTTCAGATTTAAATAGTCCCGACATCTCTGCAACCCGATTAGGATTGTCGCAAGCTAATAAATTCTCGCCCTTTGTGTCAATCGATAATGCATTGCTTTTCGATCCGCCAGTCTTTAGATTGTTATTTTGTTTTAACTCTAATTCTGTGTCCTTGTTTTTTAGCAGCTCAAAATTCTCAGTAAACGTTATATCTGGATTTTCGCTGTTTTTATGTGGCGCTGATTTTTTCGGTTCTTTTCTTTGAATTGGACTATTTCTAGGGCTGAATAAATCCTGAGCTTTAATGGCTTCTGTTTTTATTGCTAAATCACTATTGGCTTCGCTAGGCACAGCTTCTTTTTCCGATGAGCAAGTATCAATGATTGTCTGATCTTCTATAAAATTTCTTTGCAGCTGTGTTTCCATCGATACACATTGTGCGACTTTTGCCTTGTTTTTATCATCGACTTTTTGATTGTTTTCGGTTTGATTTTCAACGGTTCCCAACTCAACAATCAAATTGGCATTCCTCAGCGTTTCGCGGATCCCCTGCTTAAAGAGCAGACAAACCAGACTTTCATTTAAAATTTTTATCTCAGTTTTAGCCGGATGGATATTTATGTCCAACATTCGGCCGGGCAGTTCGATAAAAATAATACCAAGGGGGTGCTGATGTTTCATGCTATAGCCTTCATAGGCTTCATCGAGGGCCTGAGCCAGTCGATTGTTTTTGATAAAGCGTCCATTAATAAAAAAAACCTGGTCTTCGCGATGGTTTCGCATCGTTTTGAGGTTTCCCACAAAACCGGCCAGCTTCATCGGTTTGTTTTCATAATTTAAAGCAATCAGATTTTCTGCAATATCAACCCCATAAAGACCTGTAACTACATCGGTCACTTGTCCGGTTCCTGGTGTATCAAGAACAATTCGTCCATTACTGCTAAGCTGAACACGAATCCCCGGATGGGAAACTGCAATTTTCTCCAATAGATCGCGGACGAGCATTTCTTCTTTCTTGTCCTTTTCCATGTGCTTTCGACGCGCCGGGGTATTGTAGAATAGATCACTAACCGTGATTTCAGTGCCGTGATTATAAGCGCAGACCCGCTGATTGAGGAGCTTGCCCCCTTCAAATTGGGTTAGACTCCCAACTTCTTCATTCTCAAACCGGGTGGTTATCTGTACCTTGGCAACGGCCGATACACTCGACAAAGCTTCACCTCTAAACCCTAGCGATTCGATCGATTCCAGATCATCGATGGTTGATAACTTGCTGGTGGCATGACGTTTAAAAGCCAGCGGAATCTCGTTATAAGCAATCCCGCAACCATTGTCTCTGACCGTAATCCGATTTTTTCCACCCCCTTCAACGATCACCTTAATCTGATCAGCACCCGCATCAATTGCATTTTCTACTAATTCCTTGACCACTGACACCGGCCGGATAATAACCTCGCCAGCAGCTATTTTATTGATTGTTTCATTATTTAACATCTTAATTTTCATAAAAATATTATATCATAAGAAAATAAGACCGTCGACAAAAGCTGATAGAAAAAAGGAAGCTGTCATCTGACAACTCCCTTAATGGTCGAGTGCTTTATCCAAAACTTGACCGTACAAATCAGGCGTTGATCCCCTAAGCGAAATAAGGTGAGGTTGGCCGATCCGATGGTTTTAGTGTTTGCGTCAGCAACACTTACGAGCCTGTCTGGTCTCGTCCAGAGTTTTTAACACCCCTTTTGTCGATTGTAATTTTAACTGTCATTACTTGCCAATCATACTCAGTTGCACATTGGAATCGCCTTTTGGTCGATTGAGAACCGGTTTACACTCTGGCAGATCAATCCCCAACGCTTCTTTTAGTACTTCTTCTATACTTGACACATGAATGATGGTTAAGGCATTTCTTACTTCTTCAGGAATATCGCTGACATCTTTTTCATTGTCTTTTGGTAGCAAAATTTTTGTGATCCCGCTACGTTGAGCTGCGATCACCTTCTCCTTAATCCCGCCAACCGGCAATACTTGACCGCTTAAGGTAATTTCACCAGTCATGGATAGTTTTGAATCTACTGGTTTGCCCAGAATTAGTGAAGCCAATGCAGTGGTTAGCGTAACCCCGGCAGATGGTCCATCTTTTGGTGTTGAGCCAGATGGTACATGAATATGGGTATCATTTTTGAAATAGTCAAAACCATTGGCCAAATCACCCAAACGTGAGCGAATCAAACTCATCGCAATGGTAGCACTTTCTTTCATAACCTCACCCAGTTGACCGGTTAGGGTTAACTTGCCGCTTCCAGGCATCAAACTTGCTTCGGTAAAGAGAATTTCTCCGCCGACAGCTGTCCATGCCATACCAGTTACAACTCCCGGTTTGTTATTTTCTCCAGCTTTCTCGTGACGTCGGGTTTTGTTCCCCAATACCTCACCAATGTTTTGCGTTGTCACAATAAACGGCAGATCAACTTTTTTCGAGACGATTTTTTCAGACACTACCCGAGCAATTTTTGCCAATTGCTTGGTCAGACCACGAACCCCAGCTTCAGCGGTATAATTTTCGACAATCGCTTCAACTGCCGTTTCTTCGATTTGAAGCATCTCAGTGGTTAACCCATGATCTATTAATACACTCGGCAAGAGGTGATCAATAGCAATCCGTTTCTTTTCACCATTCGTATAGCTTGACAGCTGTATAACTTCAGCCCGGTCTAAGAGTGGTGCTGGAATGGTGCTTAGGTCATTAGCGGTAGCAATGAAGAATACCTCTGATAAATCATAGGGAATTTCCAGATAATGATCTGAGAAGGTACAGTTTTGCTCAGGATCTAAAACTTCCAACAAAGCTGAACCAGGGTCACCCTGATGAGACATGCCCATCTTGTCAATCTCATCTAAAATAAAGACTGGGTTCTTCGCTTCAGCATTGGCAATTCCTTTAATAATACGTCCCGGCATTGCACCCAGATAAGTCTTACGATGTCCTCTTATCTCGGCTTCGTCGCGAACACCACCTAGGCTAGCTCGTACGTATTTACGATCTAAGGCTTCAGCAATGCTCTTACCCAGACTGGTTTTGCCAGTCCCTGGAGGACCGACCAGCAACAGGATCGAGCCTTGTTTATCTTCTTTTAATTTCATCACAGCCAGATGTTCAATGATTCGTTTTTTGACATCGTCGATGCCAAAGTGATGCGATTCCAGAACCTCTCTGGCGTGTTCAATATCAATTTCTTTTTTCTCACTATTCCATGGAAGTTCCAGGAGCAAGTCAAGATAATTCATGATGACATTGCTTTCACCCCCATTTGGCGGAGAATTTTCAAATTTTCGAACTTCTTTTAATGCTATTTTTTTAACATCTGGTGGCATATCTGAATTCAGAACTTTTTTCCGGTAGTCAGCCTCTTCTTCCAACTCTTCGTCTAATTCACCTAACTCTGCTTTAATATTTTTCAATTGTTCCCGGAGCATCGCTTCACGATAGGTTTTATCCTTTCGTTGAGAATATTTTTTGCTAATTTCCAGTTGCAGGTGTACCGAGTCTTTTTCTCGGATAATATAATCAATAAAACTCAGAGTCCGTTCCTTCTGCGAATCGATCTCTAAGAGAATCTGCTTGCTTTTTAACGGGATTCCCATCATCGGGATGGTATAACCCATGATTTCTTCTAAAGTAGGCAAGCCTTCCAAAATGCTGACAAAATATTCGGCTCCTTTGAAATTATGACTTAAATCTTTCATTAAGCTCTTAATATAGGTAATCATTTCCTGCTCTTCATCAGCATTGATATCCAGGATGTCTTCCTGAATAGTATAAGAAGCAGTGATCTGTTTTTCTTCAAAACTAAAATCATGAACCTTAACTCGATTAATAGTAGTGATATCAATGATGAAGCCATTATCTGATTTTTGAATATTATCAAATTTCATCAACACACCGATCCGATAAAACGAGTCAGCCGTCAATTGAACGAGACCTTTATAATCCTTTGTTGACAAACCAATGGCCAGCGTATTATTCTTGATGATCAATTCTTTGATATTGTTGCCAATATCCTCGTTCACAAAAATACGATTTGAAATCCCTGGATAAATCACAGTTTCAGTGATCGGGATTAGTGGTGCATTTTTAATTTCTAGTGTGCTCATTTTCTTCCTCCTCATCCTCTAATAAATAATTTTGTTGATTAAAGGATTTTGTTTAGTAAGGTGATCAATTGATCCAGTTCATCATCAGTAAGACTGTTTTTAATCCGTTCAATAAATTGAATCTGGGTTCTTTCCTCGGATCTGGCAATTGATTTGCCCTTAGGGGTTAGATAGATAAAATACACCCTGCCATCCTCTGGCGAACGTTCCCGATACACACAGCCCATGGAAATAAATTTACTAATCAATTCGGTAATCGTCGGCTTCGAATTTTGTGTTTCCTGAGCCAGCTGGCTGAAGGTAACCCGATAATTCTTGTCGATGACTTTAAGATAATATTTCTGCTTTGAGGTTACATCTTCTGCCTGACACTGGCAGTTTTCATTTTCATGCAAAGTCGCATCCAGCTTCAGCAGTTTATGATAAGCCTCATATAATTCATTTTTCTTACATGTCATATTATCACCCAACTCTTTTATTAGTTAGCTTTTACCTAACTACTTGTCATAAGTATATATCCGCCGGTGATTATTGTCAATAAAAGCTTATTCTTATTCGGAATCGTTAAGCTTTACTTAATTTTTTCAGCGCTCTTATCAATTGTTAAACTAATCAAAATTAGCGGATCTCAGCATCTAATTGGTTGACCTAAGTCATAAGAATCGCTTTGATTGGTAGCCTATGCGTATTGACAAAGGCCGCTTTAAAGGCTATGATTCTAGGATAGTAAAATTAATTTGGATCTAAAGGAGATAGTTATGGAAAAACAACCGCTGGCTACCGTGGATAATAAAACGATTTACACCACGGATTTAGATGCCTTAATAAAGCAATTACCCCAGGAACAGGCAAGTCAATTCACATCAAAAGAAGGACGACGTCAATTACTAGAAGAACTCATTGCCCAGGAACTTTTTTATTTAGAAGGAAAAAAAGCAAAGGTTGATGAAAGCGAGGAGTTCCAGAAAATGCTCATCGATGCTGAAGAAAAACTTCTTAAAACCCATATGATTGCAAAATTCATGATGGATATTACCGTTCCCGATGAAGAAGTGCAAAAATTCTATGATGAAAACCCTACCCAGTTCATTGCACCAGACAGCATCCGCGCCAGCCATATTCTTCTACCCAATGAAGAACAAGCGCTAACGGTTATTGAAGAAATTAAAAACGGAAAATCATTTGAAGCGGCTGCAAAAGAGTATTCTATTTGCCCATCTAATGAAAAAGGCGGTGACCTAAGCTATTTTTCTAATGGTCAGATGGTTCCCGAATTTGAAACCGCTGCCTTTGCACTTGAAGTCGATGAGATGACTGAATTACCGGTACAAACCCAGTTTGGATATCATATCATTAAGCTGACTGATCGCAAGATCGCTCAGACGATTCCCTTTGACGCGGTCAAGGAAAATGCTCGAAATTACTTGCTAAGAGAAAAACAAAACCGAGCCTTTATCGGCAAGGTTGAAGAGCTCAAGCAAAAATATCCAGTCATTATGGAAACCAGTACGCTATAACACAAAGACCGAAGCGATGCCATCGCTTCGGTCTTTCTTGTAATACGATTACCCATTTCAGTAGACATTTTAGTCTTCGTCTTGAATCTTACAACATCCTTTGCTGACGAAGCGGCGGCCGATGATAAAGCCTAAGACAGTAAATGCAATCGTGAGTGCAACCATCGCACACGGAACAATTTTGTCCTTATGGGTCATTATGCAGCATTGGCTGTTTTCATTTTCATTACAACACATTCTATTTCCTCCAGTTTTCTTCATCTTATCTGATTAATACCCTTATTCCTGCCTTTAAACCAGACGTTTTTAAAAGCTGCTCAAACTGACTTCCGGGTTAACCGTTATTAGCATTTATCACTTATCTTGTTGCTGAAAAAATCCAGCCAGTCACTTACCGGCTGGATTTTTTCTAAACCCTGATATCTAATAATTGTCCAATATTGGGATCCGGTGAGGGCCCAGTGATAGCGGCAATCGGGGTGCTTGTTTCGACCATCGCCACCATATCTGTCATTTGCTCGGTCCCAGTCTCCATGGCCATCTTCATCACCGATATACTGGTCTGTTGAGCGACCTGCATTTGACTCATACCCATCGAGAGTGCCGCAATATCCATGTTAATTCCACCTTTCTTTCGGGTGATCCATGTTCTATTCATGAATCAGCTCAATCAAATTTAATCTCTGCCGTTTATTATGTGCAAAACACACCTGTATCTGTTATCGTATTAATTTCTATTTACTTAAATATTATATCACAATTTCAGAAATAATCCTTAAAATAGCTCCATTAAACGAACCCTTGCAGATTTTAATTATATCAATATCATAGCCAACATAAAAATTCCTACCATCGCCGTCATACCCATAATAAGGGTCAATAGTGTCTGCGTTTTATAACCATCCTGGGGCTCCATTCCACCAAAGTTTGTCACCACCCAAAAGTAACTGTCATTCGCATGAGATACAGTCATTCCTCCGGCGCCAATAGCCAGCACTGCCAGAGCGGCTGCCACTGGAGTTGTTAGACCCAAGGCAGACATCATCGAGGTGGGATCCGAGTAGATCCCCATAATCCCTGCTGTGGTTGTTATTGCGACGGTTGAAGAACCTTGGGCGGTTTTTAAGACGGCCGCAATTAAAAACGGAAAAAAGATCCCTGCCTGGGAAATGAAACCCGCATTTGCCTGAATGAAGTCGACAAAACCAGCGGCCACAATTACTTTACCTAAAACCCCGCCAGCAGCTGTGACAAAAAGGATCGGTCCCACCACCCTTAACGTTTCATTGGTCAGTTCATAAAAAACAGCTATTTTTTTTGTTGAAATCAAGAGTCCTATGGCACATAGCAAACCTGCCGTCAAGGCAATTATCGGCGTTCCTAAAAAAATCAAAAGCTGTCCCAGCATTCCGGCAATGGCAAGCAGGCTAGTAAGGGACCCTAGTGCCATCAGTATAATGGGTACCAGAATGGGCGAAAGCGAAGCTAAACCTCCGGGAATTTCGCCATACTCGTCCACCAGTTCAGACACACTCTTTTGATAATCTTGAGCTCCCATTTCGTCCCGCGAGCTGACTTTTCTGCCAATAAATTTGGCAAATATAAGGGCTGCAAGTAAAGTTGGTATCGAGACCAGGGTACCCATACCAATAACCAGGAGCAGATTATTACCAACACCCAGGGATCCTGCTGCCGCTATGGGTCCCGGTGTTGGTGGAATAAAAACATGAGCTGTATAAAGTCCCGCTGATAAAGCTACGGTCATGGCCACTGACGAAGTTCTCGTTTTAGCCCGCATTGCCTTGCGAATTGGATTCAGGATCACAAACCCGCTATCGCAGAAAACAGGCACCGCTACAATCCATCCCATTATCATCAAAGCCAGCTCTGGATTTTTTTGGCCAACCACCTTTACGACCATATCTGCCAGTTTAATCGCTGCGCCTGTTTTTTCCAGTATCAGGCCAATTAAAGCGCCTAATATAATCACAATGCCGATGCTTGTGAAAATCCCGGCAAATCCGGAACCCAAAATCCCGGGGATCTCTGAAAGCGGCAGTCCAACAACCATAGCAAGTAATAAAGAAACGGCCATAATTGCTAGAAAGGGATGCACTCCCCATCTTGAAATGGCCAAAATCATTAAACTTATTGCGATCACAAATGTAATCATCAACGCTAAACCCGTCATAGAATCCCCTCCATTGATATTTCTCAGCAATAGCATTGATCTAAAGGATGGGTGCTTCTTTTAGATCATATTAATTTAAAGTTCCGCGGAAGTTTGCCTAAACATATGTTCATTCATTCTAATCAGTATTTCTTTTGCAGTCAAACTATGGTATGATTGAAGGCGAAATAAACATTAAAAATTATCAAGGAGATTGATTTTGAAAAAGAAACTGTATTTATTCGCTGTTTTTATCCTTTTTATCGTGACTCTGTCTGGCTGTTCACCGGCCACTGAAAAAAATTCAACTATTCTGGATCTGGAATCCACCAACCGTTATGAACTTCTTATTGGACTAAACGATGTCAGCACCGGTAAACAGGTCATGGCCACTCAGGAAGCCATTGAAATAATTAAAATGAAACTGTTGAGTCATGTCAGCGGGGTCACCATCACTGTATCTAATGGTTACTACTATGTGGGTGCCTTCATTGTTGATGAAACAACCTTAAACTGCGTAGTTTATGGTGCCGATGACGAAGCCATCGCAGCTATCGTTAATGAGCTCAATAGTGACCTAAATGTTTCTGTACTGGTATCAAAAAGCCCCAGTGAATACCGGCTAATCACGCCTTAAAACACTCAGAAACAATCAACCCGAGTGTTTTAAGTTTCTTTGATCGACTAGCTGGCAAGTTGTTCTCGTTTAAAGTTTATTTTTTGTTCTGACAATCTCAATGACATCCCATATATTGTCAATCATAAAAGTAGGCTTGCATTTTTCAAGGGCAGACGGTGAATTATATCCCCACTTAACTGCAATCACATCGACCCCGACCTTATGACAGGCTTCAATATCACGGACTTCATCGCCAACATAGAGCATTTCATTTGGTTTGATGTCATGTTTTCGTAAAACCTTCTTGATTTTTTTTGACTTGGACAGCAACGCCGAACACATAATAAATTCAATCTCATGGCTTATGTCATAGTTAATCAGGAAATCAGAAACGGTTTTTTTTATATTGGATGTAAGTATACCGATATGATCAGTTTCTTTGCGTAATGCTGTAAAAAAATCATGAATATCCGGAGCGAAGGCATGAATTTCCGATGACTCTTTTCTCATCATCTTTTGTCCATCCCGGAGCGCCCGAGGGAATTGGTAAAAAGGAATGTCAACAATTTCCTTGATCTCTCTGACATGGAGATTTTTTATGTGCTGCAATTCTTCCATTGTAACCGTGCTATACTTATACTTTGTTGCCAGTTCATTATATATATTAAAGGCTTTCTCCTCGGTATCCGCTAGGGTACCATCAAAATCGAAAACCACACATTTATAGGTCATAGATGACTCCTCAAATTTAGTTGTTTTGTTGTTCGTATCCATTTACTTTACTTTTCAGCTTTTTTCCTAATGAAGCATGATAAAAGTAGTAATCCAGATTCAGTCGCTTAGCTTCATGCATGGCAGCACTGCCAAAACGAATCAGATCCTCTTTATTTGTGGCATGATCAGGATATTTAGACACACCAATATGGTTTCTTAAGATAAATGAATTCCCCTCAACAACAAAGGGAATCTTAAGTAATTCAGCAATCAGCTGACAAATTTCTAATATTATTTTTATGTTTGCATCACAAGGATAGAATAACACAAACTGATCCGTGTAACGTCGAACAAACAGTCCATACCTTCCAATCGCACCATATAGCCGCTCACTCAATGACCGCATCAACTGATCTTCAATATCTTGACCAAAAGCATCTCCCACAGTATGAATCCCCTCAACATGAATAAAAATCAACGAAAGGTTCTTTTCAGGATTGTTTTCGCTTTTACTAAAATAGTTTTCCAAAACCTGCTCCAATTTATATCGATTGGGGAGCTTAGTTATTGGATCTTGTATAAAAGATGCCTCTAAGGCTTTTCTCTTTTCAATCGTTTCGGTAACGTTGATCCCAAGCAGAATATTGGTGTATTCTCCATCTCTTTTTATAAACGTCGCATGATCCCATTGAATATAATGAATGATTCCTTTGTAATCCTTAAAAGGCATCGGCTTTCTAAAATCCAAGTTTTCATTGACGAATTTTCGATGAGCCCGGTTGAGATCACCAAAAATTTCTCGCAGATTTTTACCTTCGATTTGATCATAATTAATTCCACTTAATTGCTGAACCACGTGATTGATATTTTGGACTTCAAAATCATTGTTAAATTCGATAAACAAAAGTCGACTATTGTTTAGAACCTTGTCAGTAAAAATAAGTTGGGCATTCAATTCTTCTCGCAAGTCAACCTGCTCTGTAACATCTTGTAGGATCCCGATGGTTCGCTGATGTTCGTTATCTTCTGTGAAATAGTGCCGGATTCTTAAATAAATATCCCTGATTTCTCCGCGATTATTCTTGATCCGATAATGGGTATCAACCTTCTCCTGAGCTTGAAATGCCCGTAAAAAGGCTTTCCAAACACGATTTTGATCATCATCGTAAGCCATCCAGTAAATAATGTCAAGATTAGGTTCAACTTCCCCTTCTGCATAACCTAGTATACTATAAAGTTCCCTCGACCAGTAGATTTTTTTCGTTAAATAATTCATTTCCCAGTAGCCCAAATGGGCAAGATGTTGGATTTCCAGGAGTTCTTCTTTCTGTTGGCTGATATAATCATCTTTCTCATAGGTTTTTTTTAAATCTATACCAGTTATGATCATATAGTTTTTTTCTTGACCCTTTTTGTTATTTAACTTCAACGGTTTAAAGACCAGATGAATCGGGATCACCTCGCCGCTTTTATGAAAAAATTTAATATCCCTTTCGTAAACACCCTTTTCAGCAATCGCTTTACTCAATATCTCAAGTTCCTCTTCAAAAACATAGTCCATCGGAATGCGCTGAATGCTTTTGCCAATAATCTTATCTGCAGGTTTTCCCTGGTATTTCAAAAAAGCTTCATTCGCTTTATGTATAATTCCTTCTTTATCAACCACTACAACACTATCGGTGACCTGGTTGAAAATTCCTTCATACATTTTTTCCGCTTGTTCCCATTCTTGCCGCCTTTTAGTAATTTTTACAATATGATAGTATAGACCACCGGCAAAACTAAAAATAACAATGATTAAGATCGCGATCATCGCAATTATTCTTCCACCAGAAAACATATTAAACTCATTCAGCATTGCGAACACCTTACTTTCTGATGTTTCATGTTATCGGCATAACAAACCTGCCCCACTCTTTATTTAAGATGATCATCAGGATATTTGCCTTCAATTCATAGATATATTATAATACATACTATCAACAAAATCCATTGTTGACCATTATTATTTTTAAATTTGAATGAGTGGTTCTAAAACTGGTACAAAATTTATTCAGTGTAAGACATTTTGATCAGTTTTAATTGGCAACCGATCTTAAACCCATTAACTAGGGCAATCGAAATTTTAAGAATCATTTAAAAATATATGAAATATTCTAAAAGCTTTGACAAAATTAAAAATAATGATACAATATGTTTAGCACTTCACCGGACTACAGTATTAAAGCACTTGCTTGAACAAGGAGGTTCACATGCTTTTTAATTATACCATTGACGGATTCGAAAACATCCAACATCAGGATTATTTCGCGCTGCAACAGATCAATCATAAGCTTATGTCACTTTACCGATCCTTTGGCTATCATCAGATTTCCACCCCAACCTTTGAAACCTACGACCTGTACGTCAATGAAGATTCAATTCCCAGCGACGATCTTTTCAAGCTGGTGAATCATCAAGGAAAGGTTCTTGTCTTAAAACCAGACGCCACCCTACCGGTTACCCGGATGGCAGCCATGAACCATCCTAACTCTCAGGAGATCATCAAATTCTCATATCGAACCAATATCTATCGGAATTTTTCATCACCAGATATCATTAAGAAAGAAATAACTCAAATTGGGATCGAATATTTCGGCAACAACAGCCCGGAATGCGACGGCGAAGTGATCGCCCTGGCGATCACTTCGCTGTTGGAAATCGGGATTGAAGATGTTCATATTGATTTAGGGCATGTCGGGTTCATCAATTTTCTTTTTGACGATCTGGCCTTTTCCCAAAAAGAAAAGACCACCCTATTTAAGTATATTGAGAATAAAAATATCGGCGATATCGCTGACTTTCTTGAGAAACTGGCCTTACCTGATGATAAAAAAGCGATCATCTTAAAACTGCCCCTTCTCTACGGTGAACCTAAAACAGTACTTAAACAAATGGAAGCCTTATGTATCACAAATAAAATGCGCCAGGTCGTAGAAAAAATCTCGGAAATCTACGCTCATCTGGAAATCATTGGCCTGGCCAACTATGTCAGTTTCGATCTTGGTTTTACCAATCAGATGAACTATTATAGTGATATCAACTTTAAAGGATATATCAACAGCTGTGGCGAACCGGTGATCAGCGGCGGACGTTACAACCATTTATCAGAAAAATTCGGTATTCCTCGTCCTGCCTGCGGTTTTGCCATCGATCTGATCAAAGTGATTGATTACATGGAGCAACACCAGCTGCTGCCCCGGGATGACCAGAAAATCCACGTGATTTTTTATGAAAAACCACAAAAAGCGGATGCCTACAAAATAGCTGAGCAATTGCGATCTAGAGGGTCCATTGCAGAAGTTTTCCTGTTGAATGAAACGAAAGAATCACAGGTGTCGTCTTTCCAGGCAAATGCTCTTTATAAAAATGCCGCGTTGTACTTCCTGGCCGGTGGCAAACTCTTATCCGAACATAATGGAGAATTCACAGAAATCAAAGCAATCGATGAAGAATGCGAGGTGGCTTAAATGGTAATCCGATTCGCCCTGGCCAAGGGCCGTGTCGCCAAAAAAGCGATTGAACTGTTAATCGATCTGGGTTATATTTTTGAAGACTACTCGGAAAAAAGTCGGAAGCTGATTTTTACCGATACCTCTGGTACGATTGAGTTTTTTCTGGTGAAATCACCGGATGTACCCACCTATGTGGAAAAAGGTGCAGCCGATATTGGTATTGTCGGCAAAGACGTTCTACTGGAACACCCAGCCCAGGTTTATGAGATGCTAAACCTTGATATCGGCAAATGTAAAATGTGTGTGGCTGGCTTTGAAAACCACCCCATTCCCTACGGCAAAAAAATGGTAGTAGGCACCAAATACCCGGTTATTGCCAAAGATTATTTCCATACTAAGAATCAATTGGTTGACATCATTAAAATCAACGGTTCGGTGGAGCTGGCTCCACTGATTGGTTTGGCTGACTGTATTGTCGATATCGTTGAAAGCGGCAGCACCTTAAAAGAAAATGGCTTATCCGTTTTAGCAGAAATCTGCGAGATCAGCTCCCGACTAATTGTCAATCAGGTCAGCCTAAAAACCAAGCGGGAGATGATCGATCCCATTATCAAGGCATTTGAAAACCAGCTATAGTTTTAACAAACTATTACAAGAGCTGGTTATTTAATTAAATCGAGAGGAACAAAATGAAAACTATCATCTATAAACAAGGCATCGATCTTGACACTATCTTAAAACGCAACGAAGACGAGCGCGAGGACATTCGCAACGCCGTTCTGGAAATCATTAACGGGGTAAAAAAAGATGGCAATGCCGCCCTTTTGTATTATACTCAGGCGCTTGATCACTGTGTCCTCACCCACCTGCAAGTCACTGAGGAAGAAATCGAAGAAGCCTTCTCCACGGTTGCGGATGACCTTCTGGATATCATCCGTGAGGCGGCCGCGAACATTCGTGATTTTCACGAAAAACAACTAGAAACAACCTGGACCTACACACCTAAACCAGGGGTCATCCTGGGTCAGCACATCACCCCAATTGAGCGGGTGGGCCTCTACGTCCCCGGCGGCAAAGCCACCTACCCTTCGACGGTGCTGATGGATGCGATTCCAGCACTAGTGGCCGGTGTCGAATCACTCGTGATGGTGACCCCACCGGGAAGGGATGGAAAAATTAACCCCACGATTCTGGCTGCCGCAAAAATTGCCGGCGTCCATGAAATTTACAAAATCGGCGGCGCACAAGCGGTTGCCGCCTTGGCCTATGGAACTGAAACGATTATGCCAGTCAATAAGATTGTCGGCCCCGGTAATATTTACGTAGCCACCGCGAAAAAAGAAGTTTTTGGCAAGGTCGATATTGACATGATCGCCGGTCCCAGCGAGGTGCTGATCATTGCCGATGAAAATGCCAACCCGGTTTATGCAGCCGCTGACCTATTGTCTCAAGCCGAACACGACGAACTGGCCATGCCGATTCTGGTGACTACCTCTGAAGAACTGGGCGCTCACGTGATTGAAGAAGTCTACCGACAGATCAGTGAAGACTTAGACCGCAAAGAAATTGCCAAAAAATCAGTCGATGATTATGGCTTTGTCTTCATTGTTAAGGATCTGGACGAAGCCTTTGAGCTGTCTAACCAGATTGCGCCCGAGCATCTGGAACTCCTGATCGAACACCCCATGGATTCTCTGGAAAAAATAAAAAATGCTGGTGCCATCTTTATGGGCGCCTACACCCCAGAACCCCTGGGTGATTATTTTGCCGGTCCTAACCACACCCTGCCAACCTCTGGTACAGCCAAATTCTCGTCACCGCTGGGCGTCTATGACTATCTAAAAAAATCCAGCATTTTATCCTATGATCAGGCCGCATTGCAATCAGTCTATACAAAGGTTGCCACCTTCGCCCGATCCGAAGGATTAGATGCCCACGCCAAAGCAGTTGAAAGGCGGTTTGAAGACTAATGGAATCACTGATAAGAAAAAATATTCAACAATTGAATGCCTACAAGGTGGACGCCCCGCAGTTTGAGATCATCGTCAATGCCAATGAAAGTCCCTATGACTTCCCCATGCAACTTAAACGAAAATTCTGCGACGAGATCTGTAACACCGATTTAAACCGCTATCCAGAGGCCTGTTTTCCGGAACTGATCACTGCCATCATTGACTATACCGGTGTTCCCGGAGAGGGTGTTATCTGTGGCTCCGGCTCTGACGAGCTGATTGCGATGATCAATCAGGCCTTTGTCGATCCCGGTGATGTTGTGGTTTCCCACTCGCCTTCTTTTGCCATGTATGACATCTGGGCCACCATTGCTAACGCCAGACATATTATGGTACCCGATCTGCCGGGGCACATTCCCGATGTGGCAGGCATGATTGCGGCCGCAAACGAGAATCAGGCCAAACTACTTTACATCTGTAACCCCAACAACCCGACCGGCTACATTTTTAGTCGAGCGGATATTATTAAAATGCTAGATTCGGTTCCGGCGCTGGTGGTTCTGGACGAAGCCTATATTGAGTTCTTTGGTGAGTCAGGTGTTGATCTACTGGAAAAATATCCCCGGCTGCTGATACTACGAACCTTATCCAAAGCCTTCGGTCTAGCCGGCATTCGCTGCGGCTATGCCCTCGGAAACAAGGATGTTATTGATATTCTTTACAAGGTTAAGGGACCCTACAACCTTAATGTTCTGACTCAGAAGCTGGCCGTCATCGCCTTAAAAAATCACGCTGCGATCCTTAAAAATTTGACGATTTTAAAGGAAGAACGCCAAAAAGTCATGCGTGTGCTAGAAACCTTCCCCAGCCTGACCCTTTATCCCTCTGGGGCGAATTTTATTTATTTTGAAACTGAGCGAGCCGAAGCCATCTATCAAGCGCTTCTGAAACGAAACATCCTGATTAAGCGCTTTATTGAATCGGACTCCACTCCCGGCAGTATTCGTTTTTCGATCGGCAAACCCCAGGAAAACCAAAAGGTTCTGGATATTATCAAGGAGGTCGTGTACAATGAAGCGTAAAAGCACATTAAGCCGATCCACCACTGAGACTGAAATTTCACTTTCGCTCAATCTTGACGGATCCGGTCTAGCCAAGATCAACACTGGCGTAGGTTTTTTTGATCATATGCTGACGCTTTTCACCAAACACGGCAAATTTGATCTGACCATCGATGCCCATGGTGACGAAGCTGACAACCACCATGCCATCGAAGACATTGGTATTCTGCTGGGAAAAGCCTTTTATGATGCCTTGGGTGACAAGGCCGGCATCAATCGCTATGCTTTTGCCTACACCCCCATGGACGAGGCACTGTGCCGCACCTGCGTTGATATCAGCGGTCGCAGTTATCTTGTTTTCGATGTTCCCCTGACCCGGGAATTTATTGGCGACTTTGAAACTGAAATGTTGGAGGAATTTTTCCTAGCCTTTACCAATAATAGCAAAATAACGATCCATGTGGCTTCCCTATATGGCAAGAATAACCACCATATTGTGGAAGGAATTTTTAAATCACTAGGGCGAACGCTAAGTGATGCCTGCACGATCGAAGCCGGCAATACCGAAATTCCATCCACTAAAGGAATAATAGAATAACAGGAGGACAACTATTGATCGCAATTGTCGACTACGATGTCGGAAATCTAAAAAATGTTTATACAGCCCTGGGTGACGTCGGTCTTTCCGGCACCATCACCCGCGATAAAAAGGTTCTGGATGCGGCTGACGCCATCATTTTGCCGGGAGTTGGAGCTTTCTCCGACGCCATTGATAATCTGAAAAAGTTTGATCTCATTGATGCCCTTAATAACAATGTCAAAAAGGGCAAAATCTTGATGGGAATCTGCCTCGGCATGCAGCTACTTTTTGATAAAAGCTATGAGGACGGCGAATTTTCGGGACTCTCCTACATCCCCGGAGAAATCGTCAAATTCGACGCCCCCGGGATAAAAATTCCCCATATGGGCTGGAACAGTCTGGTGATCAACCAAGGCAGCCCATTGGTCAAAAACATTGGTAAAGAAGACTACGTCTACTTTGTCCATTCCTACTATGCCAAACCGGAGAACTTTGATGATGTGGTAGCTTATGCCGAATACAGTGTCAAGGTACCTGCTATTGTAAAGAAAGACAACATCATTGGCATGCAGTTTCATCCGGAAAAAAGCTCCAATGTGGGCTTCCAACTACTCAAGAACTTTAAGGAGATGATATCATGATTGTATTTCCAGCTATCGATTTGAAAAACGGCAAATGCGTCCGCCTGATGCAAGGGCAGAAGGATGCCGAAACTATTTATTTTGACAACCCCGTAGATGTCGCCCTGAAATGGCAGTCCAAGGGTGCCCAGTATCTGCATTTAGTGGATCTTGATGGTGCCTTTGACGGCCAACCAAAAAATCTGGAGCTGGTTAAAGACATTGTCGGCGCTCTCGACATTCCGGTGGAACTTGGCGGTGGCATTCGAACCCTGGACATCGCTAAGGACTATCTCGACAGTGGTGTGGCTCGGATCATCATTGGTACCCAGGCCGTTAAAGATTTCGAATTCATCATTAAACTGCTGGATCTCTATGATGAAAAAGTCTGCGTTTCAATTGATGCCAAAAATGGTTTGGTCTGTACCGAAGGCTGGGTCGAAAGTAGCAATATTGAGGCCCTTGAACTGGCCAGCAACTTAGAAAAGCTGGGGCTATCGACCCTGGTTTACACCGACATATCAAAAGACGGCATGATGACTGGCCCTAATTTTGAGATGCTCAAGGTACTCAACGATAATTTGAAAATTGATATCATCGCTTCTGGTGGCATCTCAAAATCAGCAGACCTGATCCGTCTTCAGGAAATGGGTCTTTATGGTGCTATTACCGGAAAAGCCCTATATGAAGGGGCTATCGACCTTGAAAAACTATTGAAAGAGGAACTCAAATCATGCTAACTAAACGGATTATCCCCTGCCTGGACGTGGATCACGGCCGGGTGGTGAAAGGAAAAAAATTCCAGGATATTCAGGACGTTGCCGATCCGATCGAACTAGGACGCTATTACTCCGATCAGGGCGCCGATGAACTGGTTTTCTACGATATCACGGCCAGCTACGAAGATCGCGACATTTTTATCAATATCGTTGAAAAAGTCGCCGAATCGATCCGCATCCCCTTTACTATTGGCGGTGGTATCAGCAAGGTTGAAGATTTTCGCAAAGTGCTGATGGCAGGTGCCGATAAGGTGTCGGTCAATTCATCGGCCGTTAAAAATCCCCAGCTGATCCGCGAAGCGGCACTTCGTTTTGGGGCTCAATGTGTAGTTTTATCGATCGATGCCAAGCGCAATAATCTGGGTTCCTGGGATGTTTACGTTAAAGGCGGCCGAGAAAATACCGGCATTGATGCGATTGAGTGGGCCAAACAAGGTCAGGAGTTGGGTGCTGGTGAGATTTGTATCAACTCAATCGATACTGATGGGGTTAAAAAAGGCTATGATCTGGAACTCAACCAGAAACTCTCTCGTCTTCTGACCATTCCGATAATTGCCTCTGGCGGAGCCGGAAAAATGGCAGACTTTGCCGAAGTATTAAAAGTTGGCGCCGATGCGGCACTGGCGGCATCTGTTTTTCACTATAAAGAGATTCCCATTGTTGATTTAAAGAATTACTTGCACGATCAGCAAATACCTGTCAGACGGGTATAGAAAGGTAACCTATGGATTTGGAAAATATTAAATATAACGAAGCGGGCTTGGTAGCTGCGATTGTCCAGGATTATGAAACCCGTCAGGTGCTGATGATGGCCTGGATGAATGAAGAAGCCTTAAAATTAACCCTGGACACCAAAAAAGCTACCTTTTACAGTCGCAGCCGACAGGCCTTGTGGTTAAAGGGTGAAGCTTCCGGCAATACTCAAACCGTGGTGAAAGTTGACTATGACTGCGATGGCGATACCCTGCTGCTGCAAGTTATTCCAGCTGGGCCGGCTTGCCATACCGGCAATACCTCCTGTTTTTATCGTAGCCTGGCGGTTAATCCTGAAACAAACCTCGGTAACATGGAAGTCTTGACAATGCTTTATAATCTCATTGCTGACCGAAAAACAAACCCAGTTGAAGGCTCTTATACCAATTATCTGTTTGAAAAAGGCGTCGATAAGATTTGCAAAAAAATAGGCGAAGAATCTGCCGAAACGATTATTGCTGCCAAGAACAATGATCCTGTCGAGCTAATCTATGAAGCCTCAGATCTGATTTACCACTTGCTGGTGTTGCTTAACAACCAGAACGTTGATATTGAGTCGCTCTTCCAAGAGCTGACCAAACGACATCAGTAAGCTTGCTGCTTTTCGATTTAAAGGCTCCTTCTTATGGGCAGTTTTTTCTAAATACAGAAATAGATTAAGGGACGCAAATCACGCCCCTTAATCTATTTCTTATTAACAACAATCGCCTCCGCAAAAACTACGGTTTGACATTTTTGCTTTCATCAGCATCACGACTAATTCGTCCTGAGTCATCTCCATCCAGGTTGCTAAATCCAGATTTGACGGATACGAACCTGTTCGTTTGATTTCACCGTCCACCACCGTAATTGGCAGTGCCCCAGACCCTTTTTTTGCGATAATCTCACTCACTTCCTTATTCAGTGCAAATACATCAGGATTTTCGATCAAACCGTACCGCAATACATTTTTCCCCTCTTTAGTCAACGCCTGAAGCATTGATCGCATCCGTAATGCTTCCCGATCTGACCCCGAACCGCATCCATTTCCACGATTTCCTAGCTCTGGGTCATATATTTCAATTGTTTTCATATTTTCCTCCATTTCTGTTTATTCTCATCACATCTCTATTAATCACAATTCCAGGATCTACTCTTATATTAGTTTGATTCCAAATTAATATAATTTGGAATTTCTGTCAAGTGTTATTGAAAATTCCTTAAAATTTTTCAGTTTGGCAACCCAATCAATGATGTTTGCTTTATGTAACAAAAATTGATGAACTCAAGATTTTTATTGCATTCTCCTAGTTTATCATGTATAATAAGATTACTCCGAAGTTTAAGATTTCTAAGACTTATTGTTATGAACTTAAACCCGTAGGGTATAATCGGAAACGATTATGTCTCCCATTGTGGAAAAGGGGCTTGACAGAATTATTTTTTCTTGTCATTTTGCATTATTTTAGTGCAGAAAAAAAAGGCCATTCCTGAAGGAGTGGTCTTTTTTTTCCCTGAACGTCCCTGAAATTTATTTATTTGTAACCGAAATATATAAATCAGGACACTTTTTAGACGCCAAAGTCGGATTAACCAACCGGTTTTTGGTATTTTTTGGACTATACTATTTAGACAATAAACAAACCCTGCACTTATGGCTGAATCAGTGCTTGCGATTAAAATGACGTCTGCATCAACCTCCTGCAACAGGTGGGAAAATCGCCATATATCCATCTTCTTTAAGGGGGACAGTGAGCATTGCATCAACCTTGCCGTCAACCCCATCAACAATCAGTGCTGCAATTTCCGGAGCGGTAATGCCGAGGCTGTCAATGACATCCTGTCCGGTCATCCCTGGGGTATATTCCATTTCGACAATTTTCCCCCGGCCTTCTCTAAAGTTTGCGAATAATTTGATCTTAATTGCCATATTTCCTCCTAAAGCGAAAGGGACGATCAAAGATCGTCCCTTAAATTTATTTTATAATAAACCTAATTTTTCAAGACGTTCTTCCGTAGGAATTCCATCTTCATCCCAACCACGTTCTTTGTAATAAAGTGGAAGTAATTCATCTAGTTTATGAACCCAGCCTTTGGTTGGTCCATCAGGCATTTCTTCTTCCAATAGACGCGGTGGTAAGGTATCTTCTTCTGGTGAGATACCAGCTTCTAAATTGAAAAGTTTTTCCAGATTCCAGATCCGTTCTCCGGCTAACAATACATCGTCAGCTGTCCAATCGGTACCTAAAGTTTCATTTAACATATCCGCATATTCTTTTGCGCCAAGGGCAAATGAAGTAAATAAACACAAACCGGTTGAGTCGATAACAGCGGTTAGATCCTGGAATATTTTTACCCAAACCTCTTTACCGGCTAAATCAAAACGATCAAGTTTTTCTGGCAGACCAAGGATTTCAGGAGAAATCAGGTATCCACGAACATGACAGCCACCACGGTTGGAGGTTGCATATTGAAGACCCATTCCCTGGATTCCACGAGGATCATAGGCAGGCAGATCTTGTTTTTTAACCGACATAGAATATTCAGGAACGCCGAAGAAATCAGCCATTCGATAAGAGCCTCTGGCAAGTAAATCACCAAAACCTTCGCGGTTACCCATTTTTTTGAGCCAGTGAACAACCGATTCGGCATTGCCAAATTTCAGAATGATATCATCATCCAACATTTCATCGGTGATATAACCGCGTTGGTACAATTCCATCGCCGCTGCTAAGGTTGCACCGGCAGAAATGGTATCTAAGCCCATTTGATTACACCAGTAGTTGGCATTAATAACGACTTCCATATCGTCAATTCCGAGGTCACCGGCAAATACCCAAAGGGTTTCATATTCTGGTCCGCCGATTCCATCGGGGCTATGTTCACTTTTGACCCAACGGCCGCAGCCAATTGGACAATGATGGCATGGATTACGTTTGATCAGATATTTTTCTGTCATCGTTTCGCCGCTGACAGCTTCCGCATCGGGATCAACACCAGTCTGGAAGTTTTTCGTTGGGTATACCCCATGTTCATTAATAATGTTAACCAGAACCGCTGTTCCATAAGTTGGCAAACCACCACCGGTAACACCATTTTCTTTTAATAAGGTACGACATTCTTTGGTGACAGCTTTTAATCCATCCGGTCTGGCAATTTCTGGTCTTAAATCGCCTTTAACGGTAATCGCTTTTAAGTTTTTCGCGCCCATTACCGCACCAACACCGGAACGACCAGCTGCTCGATCTTTTTCATTCATAATGGCAGCCATCTGAGACAGTTTTTCACCAGCTGGACCAATGGTTAATACCTTTGCTCCCGCGTGTTTTTCTAAAAGCATATCGCTGACTTCCGAAGTATATTTTCCCCAAAGATCAAGAGCCGGTAAAATTTCAACCTTTTCTTCGTCAATATTGATATAAACAGGTAGACTCGCCTTGCCTTCAACAATAATCGCATCGTATCCAGCATATTTCAAGTAGGCTCCCCAGTCTCCACCGGAGTTTGAAGAAGCAATACAGCCAGTCAGTGGTGATTTTGTAACAACCATATACCGGCCGCCGGTAGGAGTCGCCGTACCGGACAACGGACCATTGATAAAAATAATCTTATTTTCTGCGGCAAAAGGATCAACCTGTGGATCAACCTCATCCATAAACAGTTTTGTTCCTAAACCACGACCACCAATAAATTTTTTTGCCAACTCAAAATCCAGATCTTCAGTTGTAATTTCATTGGTCGTCAAATTGACACGTAAAATTTTTCCCATGTAACCAAACATTTCGTACGCCTCCTAAATTTTATTTATTTATAACCACTATCATTATACCCAAATATTATCCTTTATTCAATGGATTCGAACAAAGTTATAGCAAAGCGCAAAAATTTATAGCTATTAAGTGATGGGAATATCGTTTTTGATCAATTTTCGAACATATTTTTTATCAATCCACCAGACCGATGGTTTTTAAGATGTTATAGCCTAGTCGCCGTTCCTGACCTTCAAACGGAAAGGCATGCATGACAATCATCGGATTAAAATTTAGTTCAATAATTCCAAAATTAGAATCAGGATTACTGTAATCTTCCATGATGATATCAATCCCGCAAAATTTCGCACCAATAGCTCTGGCCGCTGTCAAGGCAATCTCTGAAAAATAGGGATGCATTTTTTCAGTGTAATCGATACTATCTCCACCGGTACTGATATTAGAATTCCCGCGCAAAAAAATCATTTCATCATTTCGGGGAATTGACTGGTTGGTAAGCCCCTGCTTGTCAAGAAACATCAGTGACTGATCGTCCAGTTCAATTTTTTTTAAGGGACTTGTCTGTCCATCACCTCGATAGGGGTGCTTATTTTTTTTATCAATCAGTTGTTGGATCGTCGAAATGCCGTCACCAACGACATTAGCGGGACGACGATGCAACACCGCTACCACCTCATCTCCCATCGTCAGGAAACGGTATTCCAGGCCTGGTAAATAATCTTCGACTAAAATCGTATCATCATATTCAAAGGCAATCCGGGCGCCTTCTTTAAGTTCATCAAGGGTTCCTCCCTGATTATAAATGCAGATTCCCAGTCCAAAATTGGTTGACTTTGGTTTGATGACAACTTTTTTTCCAACATACTTGATTATTTTTTGTTTTGCTTCAGCTAAAGAAAAATACTCTACCCCATTGGGAACCGGCAATCCATTTTCGCGAAGGATCATTTTTGTGACTACCTTGTTTTCCATGAGTAAAGGAGTGATATAATTATCCACGCTAGTTTTTGTGGCTTGTTTGACATATTCATGACGGTCGTTTTTTTCTAGCCTGACAATATTGTCGGCAGCATCCATGGGTATCACTTTAATCCCCCTCGTCAAGGCTTCTTTTATTAAGATCTGGGTCGACATTTCCCATTTTTCAAAACCTTTTAGCCGGTAGTGATCAGCATCTGACTGTTCTTTATACCCTTTAGCTATTTCCAGATTCCCCTTAAGACAACCTTTTTCCATCATCAATAGTTTTAAGCGGTGGGCGTAGGTAGTTTCCGGATACCTAACCCGATTCTGCATTTCTTTGATGCACTGATCCTGTCTTAAACCCAGGTAATCATTAATCTCCGCCACTTTTTCCAGAATATCCTCAGCCCAGGCTGTCTTAAGAGTCCAATGGCGATGATCCAGTAACTCCAGATCTAATTCAAGACCATGTTCGGCTACTGCCACCTCATTGATGAGAGCTTCTTGTTGCCAGGTATCGAAAAATTCTTCGCCTTCTAATAATAAAAATAGCATGAAGATATTCATAAATTCTAGATCAATTTTTGCAATTCCGCATTTATCAAAAACATTGAGATCGATGGTACGTATCTCCAAATATTGAATCCCATCTTTTGCCAAAGAATCCAGAACATTACGATAATCTTTTGGTTTTAAACGAATTTGTGCATATAATTCTTTGGCTTCAGAAATATTCCCCCGTTCCACAAATTCATTAATGCTCCGGATAAATTCCGCTGTTGAACGATAATCGGGGTAGAGGTCAATTTCATTTTTATAGCCACTGCAACTGCCATTTCGGGCAGAGGTTCCGCCGGCGCTGAGATAGGTTTCGTTTCCACAATCTCCCATGCATTGCAAACATTCTTCGATGTATGAATTGTGTAATCCAGGGGTACAACCCATTAAATAGATGACCAACCAGCGATATCGCAAAAAATTCCTTAAAACTTTTAAGTAAATACGATCTTTAAACTCTTTATACGTCTCCTGAACATCCAGTTCCTGCCAGATAGCTACCAAAAGCTCCTCACTAAAAGAAAAATTATAATGGATTCCTGAAATAAGCTGTCGCTTTCCACCATATTTGACCATCAATTTTTCGCGATACTGCCTCGCTTCTTTCCCTTTCTCCCCCTGATAAGTAGCTATCGGGATATGTTTGTCATCCGGAATATCACAGGGCATAGAGTAGGGCCAAAAATATTCGTTATTTTGGCCTATTTCTCCGATCACAATATCAGTCAGTGCTTCCAGAAAATCATAGGTCTCATCAACCGAGTAAAAAACCGGTGTAACTAGCTCGATCTGACTTTCGGAAAAATCGGTGGTAATATATGGGTTTTTAAGTTTATCGCCAAAAATCGGTGGATGCGGAGTCAATGCCAATTTTCCTTGTTCAGTTACACGGAGTCCTTCTCTTTCAACTCCAAACCCTGAGCTTAAAATAATTTCTGGTGTCATTTTATTTTTTAATATTTCGATCATGCATATAACCTTTCAGTCGTCGCACAGACAACATTATAAACTCAATATTTCTTTGATTATAACATAAAATAAGATTAATTCTAACTAACTAATCCCCTTTGATTGCTGGGGAATAGATATGCCATTTTTATGGCATATCTAATTTTTAAATTTGCAGAAAATTTGAGTATTTAATGTTTTATGGTCATAAAAATTTGAGCATTTAATGTTTTATGGTCTTGACAAATAAATCAGTAAATGTTAGACTTTACTCAATGTGTTAGAAGAGTCTGACTCATTGAGTGGAATTATAATCGAATTTTCTAGCAATCAGGAGGAAAACCATGTTACTATCAATGGCAACACCTGGAGAGAAAAACTCCATTAAGAAAATCACTGGCAAAGATACGACTCATCAATTTTTGGCTAGCCTCGGTTTTGTAGAAGGCGCTGATGTTACCATCGTGGCAGAACTTTGTGGCAATATTATTTTGAATATCAAAGACACTCGGGTTGCCATTGATAAGAGCATGGCCAACCGCATCATCATTTAAGGAGAAAAACATGAAAACACTAAAATCAGTAAAATGTGGTGAATCCACCACGGTGGTCAAGTTACATGGTCAGGGACCGATTAAACGTCGCATTATGGATATGGGTATCACCAAAGGCGTTAATATAATTGTCCGTAAGGTTGCTCCGCTGGGCGATCCCATCGAACTAACCGTTCTCGGTTATGAATTGAGCATTCGAAAACAAGACGCCGAATTAATAGAGGTTATTTAATCTTTGTCATCGTCACCCTTTTATAGCAAAATCGATCCAGCTAATCTACTAATACTGAAGAAATCTTTTTGATACAGCGATACATTCTATCAATATCAATCGGGATACCTTTCTTTAATTTTTTTCATATTTTATGTCCTTACAAACAGCATTTGCTGTTAAATTTTTGACCACACTGTTAGTCTAATCTACCATCTAAAGAGGAGAACTTCGATGAATCTAAACATAGCATTAGTTGGAAATCCCAACTGTGGAAAAACTACCATGTTCAATGCCTTAACCGGCAGTTCCCAGTATGTCGGCAACTGGCCAGGGGTAACCGTTGAAAAAAAGTCTGGTAAACTAAGAAACCACCATGATGTGGAAATTATTGATTTGCCGGGTATTTATTCCCTGTCGCCCTATACGCTGGAAGAAGTTATTTCCAGAAATTATTTACTGACTGAAAAGCCAGATGCCATTATCAATATTGTTGACAGCAGCAATATTGAGCGTAATTTATACCTGACCACCCAGTTGCTAGAAATGGGAATCCCGATGATTCTAGCTCTGAACATGACCGACATTGTCAGAAAAAAAGGTGATGTCATCAACCTTAAAGCTCTTTCTAAACGTTTGGGCTGTGAGGTCATCGAGACATCTGCGGTTAAAAGTGAAGGATGTGCGGAGGTTGCTCAAAAAGCTATTGCCTTGGCCAAAACAAAGCAGAAACCTGTACCGCTTCAGCTTTTTTCATCCGAGGTTACTCAAACGCTCAAGCAAATTGAAGCGACAATCATTGAAAACAAACCCATCGAGCAGGCTGATTTTTATGCAATCAAACTATTCGAACGCGATGAAAAAGTTCTTGAACAATTGAAATTGCCTGAAGCTACCATGGAAAAGATCACCGCTATCACAGAAGCTTGTGAAGAAAGCATGGATGATGACAGCGAAAGCATTATTACCTTTGAACGCTATCAGACCATCGGTCGGATTGTTTCAGACACCGTTAAGAAGAAAGCCAGCACTGGTATGACCACCTCTGACAAAATTGACCGGATTGTCACGAATCGGTTCCTTGCCCTCCCTATTTTTGCCGGAATTATGTTTCTGATGTATTATATTTCGGTCTCAACAGTTGGTGCCTGGGTTACCGAATGGACCAATGATGTTCTTTTCGGTGAAATCATCCCCCCTGGAGTTGAAGGCTTTCTTTTATCGATTGGCACTGCGGATTGGCTGAACTCTCTGATTCTTGATGGGATCATTGGCGGGGTTGGTGCAGTCCTTGGTTTTGTACCACAAATGTTTGTGCTTTTCTTTTTTCTCGCTATACTGGAAGACTGCGGTTACATGGCCCGGGTTGCCTTTATCATGGATCGGGTTTTTCGAAAATTCGGACTTTCCGGAAAATCCTTTATTCCATTACTGATTGGAACCGGATGCAGTGTTCCCGGGATAATGGCCTCGCGAACCATTGAGAACGAACGGGATCGTAAAATGACAATTATGACGACATCTTTTATTCCCTGTTCAGCTAAACTACCAATTATTGCACTGATCGCGGGTGCGCTATTCCCGGGATCGGTTTGGGTTGCTCCATCCGCCTATTTTATCGGTGTTGCAGCCATTATTGTATCCGGTATCATTTTAAAGAAAACCCGAGGATTTACCGGCGATCCAGCGCCATTTATTATGGAGCTGCCAATCTATCATCTACCGGGGGCTAAAGGTGTTTTGATTCATATGTGGGAACGCGGTAAATCATTCATTAAAAAGGCCGGAACCGTTATTTTTGTCGCCAGCATATCAATCTGGTTCCTCAGTTCATTTAACTGGACGCTGGAAATGGTCGGGACCGGAGATTCAATCCTCGCATCCATTGGCATGATCATTGCTCCTATCTTTACGCCACTTGGTTTTGGCACCTGGGAATTTACAGTCGCAACGATCACCGGCCTGATTGCCAAGGAAACCGTCGTTAGTACCTTTGGTGTATTATTTGGCTTTGCCGAAGTTGCTGAAGATGGTGCTGAAATCTGGCCAATGCTACAATTGTCGCTCAGCCAGTTGGCAGCCTTTTCCTTCCTGATCTTTAATCTCCTTTGTGCTCCTTGTTTTGCAGCCATTGGCGCGATCCACCGGGAGATGGGAAATGCCAAATGGACGCTGATTGCAGTGGCTTACCAAACTATTTTTGCCTATACCATTTCACTGATTGTCTATCAGGTGGGGTTATTCGTAACCGGCGGAGGATTTGGCTTTGGTACCATAGTCGCCATTATGATGATTGTCGTCCTTCTCTATCTACTATTTAGAAAACCGGCGATGCCAAAAAAACTGGGTCAACCCCTAACAGTTGTGAAAGAAGTTTGATTATACTGAAGCCTGATGTTTTAAAGCTAGCAACTCTTCTTATTTAAAAAATCAGTATGAAATCTTGAGTGTTCCTTGTATGATCATCAACGATCAGGAAGTCCTTTTTGGCAAAAAAGGAACCTCGAAAATTTCAGATCTATTTGCCAAGCAGTCATAATTATTTCGACTTCCCAATTGATCTCCCAAAAACATTCAATATATGCATACTTAATATGTATACTTAATATAAATTCAGAAAAGTCAGCTACTAGAGATGCAGCTGACTTTTTTTAGTTTAAGTATAGAAATGATAATTACAATTCCAGTATCCTGTCAAAAAAAGCAAAAAGACAGGTTATCCTGTCATTTAAGAATGGTCGGAGTGAGAGGATTCGAACCTCCGGCCTCATGATCCCGAACCATGCGCTCTACCTTTAAAAACAACACGATATCCTTTTGAAATGCTTTCTTAACTGCTCGTTCCTGTTTTCGTCCCATGGTAAACTGATTTCTCCTTGCGAAATTTTTCTTTCATTTTACCATCTATTTTTCTTGCATTCCCGTTTTATCGCTAATTTTTAGTGCGAAATATTTTTACCTTTCAGGGCTG
>NZ_CAKMJU010000094.1:0-15517 GCF_927416815.1 uncultured Acetobacterium sp.
AGCCACATCAGCTTTAAGATAATTGTTTGACACATTGATTGGATTACAATTATCTCTCATTTTGCTTTATTATAATTTAAGGAAGCAAAATGTCAATAATTGCATAAGCGATTCACACAAAAATGTTCACTCACTGCGTTCTCGCATTTTTGGTTCTCTGCTTATAAAAATTATGGCGACCTGGAAGAGACTCGAACTCTCGACCTCCAGCGTGACAGGCTGGCATTCTAACCAACTGAACTACCAGGCCGCATGAATATGAAATTGGTGACCCCTAGGAGACTCGAACTCCTGTTACCGCCGTGAAAGGGCGGTGTCTTAACCGCTTGACCAAGGGGCCTTGCTTAAAAGAGCGGATATGAAACGGTTTGTTTCACACCCGCCTGATGTCTTAATGGCTCCCCAGGCTGGATTTGAACCAGCAACCTATCGGTTAACAGCCGAGTGCTCCACCGTTGAGCTACTGAGGATTATTTAAAAGTCCCGCAATGTCCTATCCTCCCAGGCAGTTACCCACCAAGTACTTTCGGCGCTGGAAGACTTTACTGCTGTGTTCGGTATGGGAACAGGTGTGGCCCTTCCGCCATCATTACGGGATCATTTAGCTTTTTTTCAGGCGATTGTAAATCGACTGAAACAAATAGGTCTGAAGGAGCGTTAGCGGTCAGACCGGCTAAATGGCCGATCTTTTGTTTGAAAAATAATCCTTATTATCATCATTATTTTTCGAACAAAAAATCATCCTTATCCCTACTTGCTATAATTATATCATTGTTTAATGGATGGTATTTTTTAATCATTCTTTTCTTATTCCTTGCGGATAAGAATGCTTAAAAAATGCCGATCATTTGTCACCTTTCGCGCGCTAACGCTCAAAGCTCAATGCGATTTTTTATCAAAAATCGGACAAATCGATCACTCGAAACAGCACAGTGTATAAAATCTTGGATCAAGACCTCGGTCGATTAGTACTGGTCAGCTCCATATGTTACCATACTTCCACATCCAGCCTATCTACCTGATCGTCTATCAGGGACCTTAACCATTTCTGGTGAGATATCTTATCTTGAAGGGGGCTTCGTGCTTAGATGCCTTCAGCACTTATCCTTTCCAAACTTAGCTACCCAGCTATGCTCCTGGCGGAACAACTGGTGCAAAAAAGAATGCAGTTGACGAGGGTTTGATCCAACTAAGGATTAAACAAACCCGAGGAAACTACAATCCGATAAAAGAAGCCATGCGGCGAAAAATATAAAAAAAGAGATAGAAAAGCAAAGTGATTTGTTTTTCTATCTCTTTTTTTCATGTTATAATGAAACAGATTAAATGAATAAGTAATTGCATTTTGTAATTAGGAGCTGAATATGAAAAAAAACTTTGCATTATTGTTACCGGTGCTACCGTATCTGATCATGACTTCCTTGATCTTTTTTTTCTTGCCAACGCTAGATCCGACGACAAGCTATTTTACATTCTTTATGTTGCTAGTTATTCCCCTATATTGTTTTATTTCTGCTTTTGTATACGGATTAAAAAATGGGATTGTCTGGTTCTATCCGATTTTTATTGGTATCATTTTTCTACCAGCAATATTTTTGATTATTGATACGAAGGCGCTGATTTATGGATGTGGTTATGGTGTGACTGCGATATTGGGAATGTACCTTGGTAGCTTCGTAAAAAAAAGAAAAGATGATGATTCAGACTTTGAGAAATAGCACGATTAAAAACCGTGGATGTTTGCAACAACGATCAATAATCAATGCGCGTATGCCAGACCAGGTAAATGCAACATTAGTAAAAAAAGAGTAACTTGTTTATTAAGTGATGCGACATTACTATTTTAACGCTCGTAAATTACCGAAATTAGGTGTCAACAATGATTGAAGGCAGTGGTTGATTATGATACAATGTTTGCGTTAAATACACTTGTGCAGCAAGATAACTAATTCTTAGTTTTGAGACAAAATAATTAATGGTGAAGAGGTGTGCTGAAAATGGAAAAAGTTGGTTTTTTAGAAAAGTTACGGTACCGGTTTGACAACCTGATGTCAAAAGGAACAGGGATTTTGTTATTGTCTTTAGCCAGTGCAACGGCAATTATGATCGCAGTTATTTCGCTGATTGTCTGGATTACCCAATCTGGTCCAACCGCAAGTTTTACTGAACTGTTATGGATGGGGCTAATGAGAGCGATTGACTCGGGAACGGTAAGTTGGGACACCGGAAGTGTTGGTTATATCTTTCTGATGTTTGTCACCACCTTAGGTGGCATCTTTATACTCAGTATTCTGATTGGGATCTTAACTACCGGTATTGAGTCAAAATTGGATTCGCTACGAAAAGGTAGATCTCGGGTTATCGAGAAGGATCAGACCATCATACTGGGCTGGTCAGAACAAATCTTTACGATTATCGAAGAATTGATCGAAGCCAATAGCAGTCGCAAACATGCCTGTATAGTCATTATGGGGAATCATGATAAATCGGAAATGGATGATGCTATCCGGGAACGGATTAGCGATATGAAAACCACGAGAATTGTTACGCGACAGGGAAATCCGATCGATATCGATGATCTGACAATTGTTAGTTTAAATACCTCTCGATCAATTATTATATTACCAGAAGATGATACCCGAGTCATTAAGACGATTCTTGCAATTACGAACAATCCCAATAAACGGAGTGAACCGTATAATATTGTCACTGTGTTAAAAAATCCAGAAAATATTCAGTTGGCTAGAATTGCTGGAAATAATCAAGCTGAAATAATTCTCAGCGATACCTTGATCTCCCGGATCATTGCGCAAACCTGCCGTCAACCCGGTCTTTCGACTGTTTATACTGAACTTTTAGACTTCGACGGGGATGAAATATATTTTTGCGATTGTCGTCAAGCGATTGGCAAAACCTTTGGTGAGGTCTTGTTTATGTTTGAAAAATCGACAGTGATTGGCATCGAGTCTCACGGAAAAACCTATTTGAATCCGCCAATGGACACGGTTTTACAGGCGGGAGACGTAGTTATTGCCATCTCAGAAGATGATGATACCATTGTCGCAGAAACGGATCATCAATATAGTATTGATGCAGGAGCAATTATTCAAACCTTAGTAACAACACCGGATCGCCCTGAAAAAACATTGATTCTGGGCTGGAATGATAATGCCCACTTAATTATTCAAGAAATTGATAATTATGTTGCCCAGGAGTCAATCCTAACTGTGGTTTCAGACTGTGTTGAAGAAGAAGACTTCCAGACAGCTCTCAGCCAGGTTATCAACCAGAGAATTGAATTATTAAAGGGGGATCCCAAAGATCGGCGTATATTAGATGAATTGATGGTCAAAAATTATGACCATGTTATTATTCTGTCTAATAATTCTGAGCTGGATGTGCAGGAATCTGATGCAAATACGCTGGTAGTGCTGCTTCAGCTTCGGGATATTTCCGAAAGACTTAATTGCCGTTTTTCGGTTGTTAGTGAAATGATGGACTTTAGAAATAAAAAACTGGCGGAAGTGACAAAGGTCAATGACTTTATCGTTAGTGAAAAATTGATCAGTCTGATGCTGACCCAGGTTTCGGAGAACAAAATGATCAATATGGTATTTGAAGATCTATTTGATGCTGCCGGTTCGGAACTTTATATTAAAAAAGCAGCAAAATATATTATCACCGGTACAGCCGTTAATTATTACACTTTGGTTGAAGCGGCAAAAAGAAAGAACGAAATCGTCATTGGTTATGTGATTGCTGACGAACAAAAAGATGCTCAAAAGAATTATGGCATCTATATCAATCCGGCTAAATCAACTGTGGTTAGTTTAGCTGACCAGGATAGTGTGATTGTAATTGCAGAAGATTAATATTTGGATGTGACATATATTGTCGCGAGAAATCATGACTTTGTCGGTCCTTATGGAAATGAATTCTATTTACTTTCAGGAATAAAGCTCAAGATATGGTAGAATGGTTTCTAAGAGAAATTAAGCAATTTAGAAAAGATTCGAGAAAAGAGGAGAAGATGACCGATATTGAAAGCTTAAAAAAAATAGTTGAAGAGTCAGGAAATATGGTTTTCTTTGGTGGAGCTGGTGTTTCAACGGAAAGTGGTATTCCAGATTTCAGAAGCGTCGATGGCCTGTACAGTCAGACCTACAAATATCCGCCGGAAACCATTCTTTCCCACGAGTTTTTCATGAATAATACTGAAGAGTTTTATCATTTTTATCGCAATAAAATACTGCACCTGGAAGCGAAACCAAACGATGCCCATATAAAGTTGGCAGAACTGGAAAAAAAAGGTAAATTGAGGGCGGTAATTACCCAGAATATCGATGGACTTCATCAATTGGCAGGCAGTAAAAAAGTGCTGGAACTCCATGGCTCGGTTCATCGTAATTACTGCATCCGCTGTCATCAGGCCTATCCGGTTCAAGCAATCCAGGAAAGTCAGGGAGTACCTCTATGTAATTGTGGTGGTACCATTAAACCGGATGTGGTATTGTATGGTGAAGGTCTCAATAATGATGTAATGAAGCAGTCGGTTGCTGCCATTACAGGTGCCGAAGTTCTGATTATTGGCGGAACCTCGTTGGGTGTTTACCCGGCCGCAGGACTGATTGATTATTACCGGGGCAAGAACCTGGTACTGGTTAATAAATCCGCAACGCCGATGGATACGCGGGCTAATCTGATCATCAACGGAAGTATCGGGAAAGTATTTAAACAACTGAAATGGAGTGAAAAATAAATAACAGCTATGGATGGTCAAACAGAACTGAGATACCGACAAAGCAATCGGTTATTAAGATTGCTGCTGGATAACCACACCGTTGAAGAGGTTGTCGAAACGATTAGTTATCTGATGAAAAAACCAGTTATATTTATTGATATAAACTTTACCATTCGCGGAATGAGCCGAACCGCTGAAATCACCGAACCCTCATGGAATTTTGCAATCTCTAAAGGATTTTGTAGCCACGAGTTTATTTTTGAAATCGTCAATATCGAAGAGGTCAAACGTTTTCCCAAGGATCGAACGCCCTATGTGGTGGGAGCGGAAAGCGAGTCGAAGGTATTGGTGTCGCCAGTGATCATTCGCGGTAAATATGCTGGAGCAATGGTGATGTTTTTCGAAAAAACGGAAGTCCAGAATGAGCATTTTGAGTTGCTGCTACTGGCTAATGAGGTGCTGACCGAAATTATTTTAAAGATTCCGATGTATAAGTATCTTCGCGGCAATATCAATGAGGGGATCCTAAAGGATCTGATTGAGGGTCGAGATAAAGAGAATGCCGATTTTAAATCTTGGGTCCTGGAGTCAGAGCTTAATACCAGTAATAATCTGTGTGTCCTGGTTTCTGAACAAGATGATGCCAATCTTAATCAGGAGGTCTTTAAAGACTCACTACGAGATGATTTGTATCACGTCGTTCCTAAATCCCATACAATTTTTTACGGTAATCAGATGGTTGTTTTATGTACGGATCTGGAAACAGAAAAAACGGATAAGGGGATCAGTCGGTTAAAAATATTTATGGAAAAACATGGATTGCGAATTGGCATCAGCGAATTTTTTCAGGGGATTGAGAATTTTCAATGCCATTATTTTCATGCGAAGGCAGCCATTCGCATTGGCTTAACAATTCATGAGAAAGAGCGCCTTTTTAATTATGATGATTATAAGTTTTTTCATCTGCTTGAGAAGGTAACCGGTGAGGCTGGAAATAATCTCAGGGATTTTGTTCAAACTGGTTTGTTGAAACTTGAGAAATATGACCGACGACATCAATCTGAGTTGTTCTATACGTTAAACACACTTATCGATTATGGATGCAATTATAAAGAAACCTGTGAAGCCCTCCATATTCACCGAAATACCCTCAGTTATCGCATCGATCGAATCAAATCGCTTACTCAGCTGGAGTTAACGGCACCGAAGGTGCAGTTTGACTTAGCGTACTCGTTTCGAATTTTAGAGTTTTTAAAACATCAGTAGCTTTTCGCATCAGGGTTGGGCTTAGTAAATAATCACAGAGAGAAATTTTTGTAAATACTGTGCACCACGCACAGATTAATAGCATCATTTTGTTAATCAATGCGGATGCTTTTTTCTGACCCATCGTTTATTCTAACTAAGAGGGATTGTGACCCCTTACTGGGATGATGTAAAGTCCATACTAGACCCCTTAATCTAAGAGAGCTCCGGCTCTTTTTTTGTTTTTTTGAAAAAAATAATAAATGTGTAGAATCATAAGTGATGGTGTACACGGTTTTGATAGCAACCCTTGTAAATGGTGCACAACGGAGGACAGATATTTTGGCGATGATGACCATAGTAAAAATTTGACCTTCTTGTTAAACTGAGCATGTAAACATTATCAGAACCACTCGATGGCGTTTTTATGTTTACAACAATCAAATTTTATTTAAAAGGAGAAAAAGAGATGGATTTTACATTATTAATTGCTGCTTTTGGCGGCGGGTTATTTGCAGCCGCCATCGGTGGTGTGCCATCATTTATTTTTACTGGGTTAACAGTCATTGCCGCAATTCTTGCCGGAGATTTTGGAGCCCCAGCCATTGGGATCGTCAGCTTTGGATCATGGTTCTCACCATGTGTTGCGTTTGCTGGTGCGGTTGCCGCTTCTGCTTATGCTAAAAAAATTGGAAAGTTGGAAGTTGGCGGGGATATTATCACCCCACTAGCAGGATTAAAAGACGCATCCGTATTACTGGTCGGCGGAATTTTTGGTATTATTGGTTACTTATTAAACTTTGTTATCGGCACAGTAATTGGCGCAAATGTACTTGGTTCCGCAGCATGGACCGACACAGTTGCTTTAAGTGTTGTCATTTCTGCCATTCTAGTACGTTTGATTTTTACCGACTCCGGTTTAACAGGTAAAACTCCCGCTGGTGTAACACGACATTATCTGCCTCAAGGCTCTGATTTGATGTTCACCATCGTTCTGGGTGCCGGTTTTGGTATTCTGGTTGGTGGTATTGCGGCGGCTTTCGGCAGCATGGCTTTAGCCGGGTCAGGTGAAGCTGGATATCTATTCTCACAGATGGGTAGCTTTGCCTTTGGTATCGCCGCCTTTGGACTGATCTTTGCCAGTATGGGACTGCCTTTCTATGGCTGCCATCATATTGTATTGCCAGCTGCTTCAACCGCTATCGTTGTTTTTTCAGGAACATTAAGCCCAGTGGCCGCCATTGTAGCTGCCGCCATCACGGGTATCCTGGCAGCGATAATCGGAGAGTTTGCGGGCTTAGCCTTTAACAGTTACGCAGACAGCCACATCGACCCCCCGGCCTGTACAATTTGGGTTTTACAATTGCTTAATTTTTCAGTACTACCTTTAATTTTGCCTTCTATTATGTAATTAAATCATCGAGTGGTGGGGACTTTTGCTTTGGCAAAAGTCCTTTTTTTATTTAATGATAATTACTTCAATGATAAATTTCGCTGTAAATTGACTACAAAATCCTGGATATTGGTGATGATCGACCGGGAACTGAGGCTGCCCCGGTCCTTTAGTTTATTGACCACAAATTCGGAGATATCAACAGTATAAAAATAAACCGGCCGAATCAGACCATCAACCACCTGGTAGGAAGGGGTCATGTTGCCGGTGGCAATGGTGTGGAGCTGAGTTGCCAGACAGATGATCGTAGTGGCTTTTTTGGTGTGCACCCGCAGAGCATCCTGGGCGCTGTAAACATCAGCATAGACGCCAGGTAAAGGCCCATCGTCGCGAATTGAACCGGCTAAAACCATGGGGATGTCATTTTTAATACAGGAATTGACAATACCATCTTCGATTTTATATTTTTCAATTAAATTTTCCAGGGAACCGCAGCCCCGAGCCCGATTGATGGTTTCGATATGGTGATAGTGACCCAGCGATTTATTTTCTTTGGAATAGATGTCCTGACCCAAGGCGGTGTTAAAAAAATGGGACTCCAAGTCGTGGGTGGCCAGGGCATTTCCGGCAAAGAGGGCATCCACATAGCCCATTTCCACCAGATGGGTCATGGCATTTCGGGAGTCCTGGTCAAAGGTTACGGCCGGGCCGAGAACCCATAGAATATAGCCGTTATCCCGTTCGAATTCCAAGAGTTGATAGAGTCGGTCGTAGTCCCGGGAGTAGGCGGTTTCCCGGGAATTGGAGGTACGAAACGAAAAATTATCACCATCTGGATGTTTTTTACTGAAGGCAAAATGATCGACATAAACACCGTTTCCGCCATCTTCATGACGTCCGACGACAACGGCATCGCCTTTCTTGACATTTCTGAATTCGATGGCATGGGGTCGATCATTGGCAATGACAACCACGCAGTCCATCCGACTTTCAGCCATCAGCTGCCAGGTATCATGGATTTTAAAATACTCGGGAAAGATGGTCGTGGCATAAAAGTTCTCTGGAACCACACCATCCATAGGAGCTGGCATCGTTCGGACACTGGGGGCTTTGACAAAAAAGGTTTCGGTAAAATCAGGAGCTGTATAAACGGGCAAAGTAAACATATGAGCACCTCGATATAAGATTTTATAGTAAATTATTTTGTTTATTATACCATATCAAAGTTATCGCTGGCACCGCAAGTGATAATGGCTGAGTGAATAAAAAAATACCACCATGATTAATCGTTCCGGATTAATCATGGTGGTGTTTTTAAAACTCAGTTAAGTTTTTCAGGTAATTCGAAATGGGGTTTTTCGAAATCGAAAAGTATTGTCGCGTCGGGTTCGTTAAGCAGGAAGGCTTCCATTTCATCACGTTCCATTGGCGGAAGTTCTTTTAAAATTAAACGGATACTCGCACCGGTGGTTTGATTAAAAACAGAAAAAGCCTGTTTTCCGCCTTTTATAAAAAATAAGTTGCCCTTTTCGCTAGTGCAATCCAGCACCGTCCGGATGCCGTCAACACTACAGGACTCATTCTCAGCAACGCAGACAATCTTATCATCTCCGGCCAGATCAAGAGAAAGCGTTTTGATGGCTTCCAGAGAAGCGCGGACACCAATGGCCAGGCCGGGGCAGTGATGTCCGTGAAAGGTTACACATTTTTCCCATAATTCGACATTCATTTATTAGCTCCTTTCGATAAAACAGGAGACCCACAGTTGTGGGTCTCCCAAGTTGCCAGTTCGATTGCGTTAGTTTTTAAAGCTGTGAATAGGGGCGGGGATCTGTCCGCCACGATTTACAAAAACCGAGCAATCGTTTTTATTGACCGGCATAATCGGTGCTCGGCCCAGCAGTCCACCAAATTCGGCGGTATCGCCAACGTCTTTTCCATAAACAGGGATAATGCGAACACCGGTGGTTTTATTGTTGATGACGCCAATAGCGGCTTCATCCGCTAAGATCCCAGAAATGGTGGAAGCTGGGGTATCGCCAGGGATGGCGACCATATCGATACCAACCGAGCAAACACTGGTCATGGCTTCCAGTTTGTCAAAGGTCAGGGCGCCACATTCCACGGCTTCAATCATTCCTTCATCTTCACTGACCGGGATAAAGGCACCGCTAAAGCCACCCACCGAGGTGGAGGCCATAATACCGCCTTTTTTAACGGCATCATTGAGCATTGCAAGGGCTGCTGTGGTACCATGGGTGCCACAGTGTTCCAGACCCATTTCCTCAAGGATGCGGGCAACACTGTCACCAATTTCCGGGGTTGGAGCCAGGGACAAGTCTAAAATACCAAAAGGGACATTCAGACGCTCAGCCACGGTGGTACCGACCAGGTGGCCAGCCCGGGTAATTTTGAAGGCTGTCTTCTTGATGATTTCGGCCATTTCCCCAAAGGAAGCGTCCTGGGCTTTTTCCAGCGCCCGTTTGACAACTCCGGGACCACTGACCCCAACATTGAGAACCGATTCGGCTTCGCCGACGCCGTGGAAGGCGCCTGCCATAAAGGGATTGTCTTCAACCGCGTTGGCAAAGGCGACAAACTTGGCACAGCCGATGGAATCCGCCTCCCGAGTCAGGTAGGCGGTTTCTTTAATCACTTCTCCCAGCCGTTTAACAGCGTCCATGTTAATACCGGCTTTCGAGGAACCAAGATTAACGGATGAACACACGCAATTGGTAGTTGCCAGCGCTTCAGGAATAGAGTCGATCAGAATTCGGTCGCCTTTTGTAAAGCCCTTGGGAACCAGCGCCGAAAACCCGCCGATAAAGTTTATCCCGACTGTTGCTGCGGCGGCATCGAGAATTTTGGCATATTCAACATAATTCAGGTCATCGCTGCTACCGGCGATAAGTGATATTGGTGTTACTGAGATGCGCTTATTGACAATCGGAATTCCCAATTCATTTTCAATCCGTTCGCCTTCTTTAACGAGGTTCTCTGCCAATCGGGTGATTTTTTCATAGATTTTCTGGCGGCTTTTTACTCCGGAGGAATCAATGCAATCCAGCAATGAAATTCCCATGGTGATGGTCCGGATATCAAGCCGTTCTTTATCAATCATTCTTACCGTCTCGAGGACGTCTTTAAACATTGCCATAATCAGGGCCGCCTAAATGGTGTGCATAGCATTGAAAAGATCTTCATGCTGAATACGGATGGACATCCCAATGGTTTCGCCCACCTCTTCAAGACCGTTTTTCAGGACATTAAAATCGACAGACATATTTGTCATGTCGACCAGCATGATCATGGTGAAAAAATCATGCATAACGGTCTGACTGATGTCTTCAATATTGACATTATTTTCAGCCAGAATTTTAGAAACATTATAAATTATTCCGGTGCGGTCATTTCCTATAACCGTAACTACTGCTCTCATTTTAAATTACTCCTTAATTTTCATTGTTTTATTAGTTTAAACCAAAAAGGATCGAATCACAAGTTATAATGTAGATTTTAAAAGGAAAGGAAAGAGGAAAGACGATAGTGAATTTATTTTTAAGTTTTTCGATATAAAATGAATACAAAAGTTGGTAATTATTAACAAAATAAATATTTTATTTTTGCTTAATAGCGGCTTTCGTAACTTGTGAAGGGTGGTGGAGTGTGGTATAATGTGGAAGATAATGGAAGAGCAAAGTAAGAAGGAGGGGGATCAGGATGTTTTTTGGAGAGTATGAACATAATATCGACGACAAGGGACGATTGATTATTCCTTCAAAATTCAGAGAATCTCTGGGCGGAGAATTTGTCTTGACAAAAGGACTCGATTGCTGCCTGTTTGTTTTTTCAATGGAAGAGTGGGAGAATTTTGAAAGTAAGCTAAAATCTCTACCTGTATCAGATAAGGATGCGCGAGCATTTACCCGATTTTTCTTTGCCGGTGCCGCCGATTGCGAACTCGACCGACAAGGCCGGGCAAGTATTCCACTTTCGCTTCGCAAGTATGCAAAAATAACAAAAGAGGTGACCATTATCGGGGTTTCAAATCGATTGGAAATTTGGGACAGTCAATTATGGTCCAGCTATAATGACAATGATGATTTAAACTATGAGGATATTGCCAATAACATGGCAATGCTGGGAATATAAATGAAACCACAAACATTTTCACACACTACCGTATTGCTGCGGGAATCCATTGATGGCCTGGCGATCAAGCCAAATGGCGTCTATGTGGATTGCACCCTGGGCGGGGGTGGACATTCCCAATGGATTTGTGAGTCATTGGATGAAAGCGGTGTTTTGGTCGGGATCGATCAAGATGATTATGCTTTGGACTATGCCAAAAACCGACTGGCGGGTTTTGCCTGCCAACGTCATTTTGTAAAAAGCAATTTTGCCAGTTTAACCAAGGTTCTAAAGGGCCTCCATCTCTTTAGGGTCGAAGGTATTCTATATGACCTCGGGGTTTCGTCATTTCAACTGGATGATGATACCCGAGGCTTTTCTTATCATAACGATGGCCCGCTGGACATGCGGATGAATCAGTCGGCAGAATTAACCGCCGAAATAGTGGTCAATGATTATCCCCCCGGGGAACTAAAAAAAATACTTTTTCTTTATGGAGAAGAAAAGTTTGCTAGCCAAATCGTCAAATCGATCGTCAGAGCCAGGGATCTTAAGCGCATCACGACCACCCTGGAGTTGAGTGAAATAATTAAGAATGCGTATCCACCCAAGGAACGCTTTAAAGAAAAACATCCCTCAAGAAAGACCTTCCAGGCCATTCGACTGGAAGTTAATGGAGAATTAAAAATACTCGAAGATGCTTTAAGCCAGGGTCTTGAAGCCCTGAAACCGGGCGGAAGAATGTGTGTGATCACCTTTCATTCGCTGGAGGATCGGGTTGTTAAGCATCTATTTAGAGAAAAAGCCAATCCCTGTACTTGTCCGTCAGATTTCCCCCAATGTGTTTGTGGGAAATTGCCGGAAGTGAAGCTCGTTTCAAGAAAACCGATTGTTCCAGGAAGTGATGAACTTGAAGAAAACCGGCGTTCTCGAAGTGCCAAGTTACGGATTGTGGAAAAGCTGGAAACAGGAAGTTAAGAATTAAGGAGTGTTTCATGGCGACTACAAAAAAAAGAGTGAGAATGCCGAAACAAAAAGCAAAACACATGACGATAAGCTCTTACGTCATGCTTATCGGCCTGATTGCCTTTGCGGCGATGATCGGAATATTATTTCAACACGCTTTGATCAACGAAAAGAACACTGAAATCAGAGAGCTCCAGAAATCGCTGGCAGATGCGATTCAGGTTAACGACAGTAAAGAGGGTCAGTTGGTCACAAATATGAATCTTCAATTGATTGAGTCTCAAGCCAGAGGTTATGGTATGACCGAACCGGTTCAGGAACAATATCGTCGGGAATTGGTGACGGAGAAAAAAGAAGAATCACTGATGACCGATTCGCAAATTGTCAGAAGTTGGTTCGAAAGCTTATTCTAGGTTTATTTAAGCTTGATCAGGTAAGCTTAAATGAAAAAATTTGGAGAAAAAACGTGAATATAAAAAAGAAGGCGCAACGAGAGATTGGACCGGTCGGCAAACAGAATCGTATCATGATTGCCATGGTTGTCCTGTCGTTGTGCTTAATTGTTGTTATTGGGAAGTTGTTTTCCCTGCAAATCGTTAATTCAACTGGCAAGTATGAACGCCAGGTCGATCAGCTTGTTGAAGAGGTGCCGATTAAAGCTTCTCGAGGCGACATCTATGATCGGAATAAGAATGTTCTGGCGAAAGATTCCTCCGCTACAGCTGTCAATGTGATCCCCTATGAGGTCGAAGATCCTGAGCGTCTGGCCAGGACATTAAGCAGCAAACTGGGCGTGAAGATCGAAGATGTCCAGAAAAAAATCACCGTCCTGGAGAATGACATCGTTGAAGTAAAAACGGGTATCAGTCAGGGAGCGGCGGCGATCATCGGTAGTCATAATTTTGAAGGCGTAAGTATTGTCGATGGAACCCTATATTTTATTCCGATTAAGATTAAAGATCCCGGGGCCGTGGCATCAGCCATTTCCAAAGATCTTGATTATAATTACGAAGCCCTTTATGCCAGGGCGACCCGTAAGGAAAATCAGCCGGTACTGATTATGGGAAAGGTCGATAATGCCCTGGCTTTAGAAATTAAGGAATCAGAAGCGATCATTGGCGAAGATGGTGAAATAGATGGTTATAACGGCGTCGAGTTGCTGGATGATTATCGGCGTTATTATACCAATGGAAATTTTGCATCTTATATTTTGGGTTTTACCGGAAGGGACTATAGTGGTCTTTACGGGGTTGAGTCGACCTATGAAGATGTCTTAAGCGGCGAAGATGGGGTTGTTTACTTTCAAAAGGATGCCAATGGCAACCAGATCCCTTCGCAAACAAAGATATTAAAGGAACCTGTTCAGGGCGAGGATATTGTTTTAACGATTGACAGCAATATTCAACTGATGGCAGAAAAGGCGGTTAAAGAAGCGGCGACAACCTGGAAAACAAAAAGTGTTACCGCGATTGTGATGGAAACCAAAACTGGCGAGGTAGTTGCGATGGCAACCACACCGGACTATAATCTTAATGACCCCTTTACGCTAGATGCAAATTTTGCTGCGACACATGCTGAGGATCTGGCCGGGAAAACCGAACAGGAACAGCTGGCGGAAATGTATAAGAACCAGGCAGTTAGCTTTATCTATGAACCAGGCTCGACTTTCAAAGCGCTAACAGGGGCAGCCGCCCTCGAAGAAGGGGTCATGACACCAGATACAGTGGTCTATTGTGAGGGACGGATACAAATTGGTGATGCTGTGATTAATTGTGCTACCGGCCCGCATGGTAGCGTTACCGTTTCAGATGCCATTGCCTATTCCTGTAATCCGGGACTAGTTCAGATTATCGAAAAACTGAATCCCGATGTTTTTTATCAATATGTCTATAATTTTGGGCTGGGAGAAAGAACCGGAATTGCACTCGATGGAGAAGAGGCGGGAATTGTCAATCGTTTATCGACTGCCACGGGCGGGATCAACGAAGTCGATTATGCTACTTTTTCATTTGGACAAGGGTTGGCAGTAACGCCGATTCAAATTATCAGTGCCTTAAATAGCGTCGTCAATGATGGCTATTATGTCAAACCAACTGTTATTTCCGCTGAAACCACGGGAAAACCAATCGAATCTCAAAAACAGATTATTTCGAAGGAAACATCGGCAGCAACCCGAGAAATTATGCGTAAGGTGGTTGGCTATGATTCGGATATGACAGCGCTTTCAGAAGGTTATAGTGTTGGCGGAAAAACCGGGACAGCTGAAAAATTCATCAATGGTGAATATTCCAGAACCAAGTATGTAACCTCCTTTTATTGCTTTGCACCAGTGGAAGACCCCAAATATTCGGTTTACGTGGTGTTAGATGAACCAGCAGCAGGCGCTTATGGCAGTACCAGTGCGGCGCCTACCGCGATTAGTCTCATAAAACAGGCGCTCAATTATAATTCGGCAGATACCACCCTTGGTGGTGCAGCAACGCAAGAAATTCAAAAGGGAAACATCACGGTTCCTGATCTGGTCGGTCAAAATATTGACTTTGCAGCGAGTATACTCAATGAAAGAGGGATAAACTACGTTGTTGATCCAGAGACTAGTGGTGCCACGGTTGCGGCTCAGAGCCTGCCAACCAATTCGGTCTATGATCCCAATTCGGAATTGATCCTTGCTTTAGGAGAAACTGATAGTGCGGCGGTTGGTACGGTTATTGTACCTGATCTAAAAGGACTATCGATTCAAAGTGCCAATGAAATCCTGACTGGACTAGGACTGAATCTTAAAATCACAGGGAATGGTTTTGCTTCAAGTCAAACGCCAGCAGCAACGACGGTGGTGGAGATTGGCAGTGATGTCAACGTAACGTTTACCCCATAAAAATTAAAAGAAAAGCAAGGGGGAAACAGCCCTGAAAGGTAAAAATATTTCGCACTAAAAATTAGCGATAAAACGGGAATGCAAGAAAAATAGATGGTAAAATGAAAGAAAAATTTCGCAAGGAGAAATCAGTTTACCATGGGACGAAAACAGGAACGAGCAGTTA
>NZ_CAKMJU010000095.1:0-8538 GCF_927416815.1 uncultured Acetobacterium sp.
AACCGTCCGGGACCTGTGAAAAAGGCCTGTTTTTTTGCCTGGTTCATAAAATTCGGGAGAATTATTTTCAGAATACAAAATGAATTCTAAATCTGACGAACATTTCAAAAAAACAGGAAGATTTTGCGGTCATGATGGCCGCTATTCTTTTTAAATTAACTGCAATGGCTGCCAGTTTCGCCTGTTTGGACATCGAAACCAGACCGTAGCTTTTCGCCCGGCCGAGTCCATGGAATCGTTTGAGCTCCGCATTTTTCCCTTCAATGCTGGCTCTTTTCTTATACTTCTCTTTGAATTCATCGGTTTTCTGACTTTGGGAGATTTCATAAAATTCCAGTGTGTTGATCCCAATATTCAGAATTTTGCGGGCCGACTTTTTGGCACATTGATCATGTTTCGGACAGCTTTTGCAAATTTTCACGTCGAAGTAATAATTATGTCCTTCCTGAAAGCCACTTTTACAGTCTTTGCGCTTCCGCTTATAGTATTTCCGACTGACCGTCTGATTTCCCTGGCTACAGAACCATTGATCCGAATCTTTGTTATAGGCGAATTCGCTTTCATCAATGCGATAGGCAGAACCACTGACGGGTATATAGTGTGAACTTCCTGAAATTTTCCGACTAAATAGCTGCAGTCCGATCTGTCATTAGCATCTCGGGCTGATTTTTTTAGACCTAATTTGAGACTGTTAGTGTTTATTCATCTTGGATGTCTTTCTGATTCAAAAAGAGAAGGATCTCCTCATATGATTTACTGCTTTTCATGATCGATGCTACGAGTTCATCTCGCTTAAGTGCATCCCTCTTATCCATTAGATCGCCAAGTTTAGCGACTGCTGCGTCATACTTCTGTTTTGTTTTGACGACGTCCATTTGTGCTTTTTCAATCTTTTGTTCAAATGATTCGATTCCTGCCGTTCTTGCCATCTACTTTTCCTCCTGATTTATTTCTGTTTTATTACTTTGCGATCGATCTGTTCACTGATTTCAACTGCCTCATCTTTTATCGATGCTGCATCCATACCGAATGCTCTCAGTATGGTTTTCTGTACAGCCGTTACGGCATGATCAAGTCGATAGACATTATCCAGTTGCCTGACCATCTCGATCTTTTCAAGTTCTTTTATAGCCGCCGGAACAGTCATGTAGTTTGGATTTTTATCAAGGTTATTGCGTTCATCCTTAAGGCATGTATAGATCTTATTTCGGATGATCAAGGCAATAAATTCGATGAATATTTTTGCGGATGCTGATTCATTCGTATAAACTCTGAGGCTCTTGTTCCCCAAATACGACTTGTCTCCCCGAAATAGCTTTTCGGATGCGTCTCGACTCTTGTACAGGTTGATCGCTTCTTTTGCGGTCATTTTTTCTGATGTGACAATAACAAAGTATCCGCATAAATCCATCTCACGTTCAATCACACCAGCTTTTTCGATGGGGAACATGAAGGTTTTCTTTTCTTCGTTATAATAAAGTTCAAAATAGCGCTCAAATCCTGAACCAAACTCCTTGACTGTATTCGAAGATTTTTTCAGATACTTTGTCATTTGTTCGATCTTTGATTCAATCGCTTCTCTTTCGGCACTTTCCTTCCAACTGCTGTGAAAAATATGAAAATATCTGTCTTTCTCATCCGTTACATACAACTTTTTCTTCACGGTCATCCCATAAACGCGATATTCGCTTATGTTGTGTATCCGCTTGCTTTCAAAATTTCCTTTATTTTCAAGGATCAACTGATTCACAAAGGCGGACATCCCTTTTACCATGATCACGAAACTATAACCGCATTGATCCATGTACGCGATATTTCCTTTGCTGAAATAGCCACGATCCAGAATAAATCCGACCTTCTTATAGCCATAACCTTTAGCCCGTTCAATCATGAACTGCAGCTGGGAAACATCGTTGATGCTCCCTGGATACGTCTCATAAAACAGTGGCTCTCTGTTCTTCGTGTCATAGGCGAGGGCATAGTTGAAGATTGGAAGACCGGTATCGACCTTTGCCTTACCATATTCAACCATCTCAATCTCTCCGGCTTGACAGTTCTTGTTTGTGGAATCATAAGAAAAATAGATCTTCTCCCGGTGATTCCGCTTTTCATTCCAATCATTTAGGAAACCGATGCTTTGATTCTCGGTAATTGAACTGAGAAAATCAGATACCTTCGAGTCGCTATAGATCCGCATTTCTGGTGTGAACAGCGGATGATTGTATGCATAATCCGGATAGTACTGACCAGCATTGTTCTCTGAAATGATTGAGTAAGCTGCCAAATCAAGAAACAGGCTCAAATCTTTTTCTTCAAAATACGTACTGAGAATCTCGGGAATCCCGTAGTCATTGATAATCTTTCTGATCACACTATATGCGCCAATCCGAAGACAACTACTTCTTAACGTTCGATCTTTTTCTTCAGGAAGTTCTGCATCAGGAAAGTACTTTAGAAAGTTCTGATTGGGTTGCATCATCACGGGATCGGTTTTAGATTGCTTGCCAATTGTTGCTCGTTTGGCAATGGTATATTGCTTCTCTGGATCATAAACCCGATTGTATTCATATTCAATATAGGTGGATTCTCGCTTTTTTCTCCGGGTGATCTTGCCTGCTACATCTGGTGTTTTTACTAGAAAATCGAGGTACATAACGGATCCTTTCTTTAGTTGCATTTCCGACTAAATATAGTATAACATCACACACGCTTTTTTGCAATAGAAGACATAAAAAAAGCCCAATTTCTGGGCTTTTTTTAGAAAATCTCTATTTGTTATTTAATCGAGTCGGAAAATTTATAGGAAGTTCACATATAGGCTTCAGCCTCCATTGCGTCAATCTTTTCGAGAATTGATTTTCTGAAATAGGCTTTGTCTCCGTAAAACTCAGTGATTGTTAATCCACTTGACAGGGTATCGCCTAGCAGTTCTTTAATCAGGCTACCATCCACGTAAGCGCCGTTCGCGGTTCGTACAGCAGTGATAATTCGCTGGTCGGTGGTCATAATAAACTCAACCTTGTAACCAAAGAAGTTGGAGGTTTTGCTTTTTCGACCGACCCGGGCATCCTCATCGATCAGTGAACGAATGCCGGTCTGGTTCATAAATTTAGGTTCCTCCAGAATTTCTTTTGCTTTTTCAATTATCTGGCTAGTTTCCGGGGTTTCCAGAGTTGAGCTGCTTTCGGCTATTTCGATCACTGTTTCCAGGTAGTCTTTCATGACCTTTTTGGCCTCTTTATGATCGCTGATTTCCTGGTAGTCAGGCACTTCCGGTAAATTTTCCAGTGATTCTTTCGTTTCTTCCTGATAGCTTTTTATGATCTTTCTGGCCAGGTGCTTCATTAATCGTTCTGGTGTTTTTTTGATGGTATTGGCTTCCACATGGGTGGCGTCAATACTCACACTTTCTTTCTTGAGAATTCCTTTTTCCACACATTGTCGGACAATTTCGATAATGATCTCATCCAGCATCTGTTCGCCCAGTTTCAGTTTTCTGAATTTTGATAGCAGACTTCGTTCAGGCAAGGTATCTTCGGGATTGACGTCCAGAAAATAGAGATAAGTCAGATTAAAACTGGCTTCCTCAATCACTTTTTCATCGGAAAGATCGTAGATATGCTGTAGAAATAGCAGCTTACACATCAATTCCGGTTCTTTGGCGGGACGTCCAAAATTTACGCAGTAGCTATCTTTCAACAATTCATTGATGAAGCTGAAATCAACAGCGTTTTTTATTTGTTTCAGGATATGATTCTCCGGGATTTTATTGTATAATAAACGATGGAATGATGATTGTTTTGATTGTTGTCGAAGCATGATTTTTCCCCCTGTCTGGTTGGTTTTGTTTGCACTTATATTATACCAGACAGGGTTATTTTTTTGCTCATTTTTATAAAATTTTCTCTTTTATTCACTTAATCTCGTCACATTTTCATTCAATCACTGGATCTTTTCATGCTGAGCTGATTTAGCTAATTTTTTTGACTTTTTCACAGGTCCCGAACCGTCCCCTTGTGCGCCCTATGGTTAAAAAACAAATCTTTTCAGAAAAATGCGAAAATATCAACTGATGGGAGATGAAGGATGAATAAGGTTTTTAGGTTTTTATTGATAGTATTAGTGGTTATGACAATGACTGGTTTTCTCGGCGGATGTAGAGAGTCGGCCGAAAAAAGCAAGGGCCAAGTGGTCGTCTACACCTCGGTTGATCAAGTTTACTCGGAAAAGGTGCTAAGAGATTTTGAACAGTCTACCGGCATCAAGGTTAAAGCCGTTTATGATATTGAAGCCAATAAGACCGTCGGTTTGGCCAATCGGCTAATTGAAGAAATGCCATCACCGCAGGCCGATGTGTTCTGGAATGGTGAAATTCTACAGACCATTGCATTAAAAGAACAAGGTGTTTTTGAAGCGGTAGATTTGACTGCGGCAGCCAATCTGCCGGCTAATTTTGTCGATCCGGATAAATGCTGGTTTGGATTTGGCGGTCGAGCGCGGGTTTATTTTTACAATCAGACCCTGGTTAAAGCACCAGACTGCCCGCAGACGATGCAGGCGATCCCAACTTCTGAAATTGTTGAAAAAACAGGAATGGCTTATCCCATTTTTGGCACCACCAATACCGAGGCGGCGGTTTTGTATGCTTATTGGGGCGAAGCTGCAGCGAGAAATTATTATCAATCGTTAAAAGCGGCCGGTATCCAGGTGGTTGATGGCAACAGCGTCGTTAAAGATTTTGTCAGCCAGAAAAAATTGACCGCCGGACTCACCGATACCGATGATGCCTTGTCGGAAATGAAAAAAAATGCTGATCTGCAAATTATCCTCCTGGATCAGGGAGCCGACCAAATGGGTGCCCTGGTGATCCCCAATTCGGTCGCGCGGATTAAGGATGGCCCGAATCCTGATAATGCGACGGTTTTGATGAATTACCTGCTATCGGCAGAAACAGAACAAGCCCTGGTTGATGATGGCTGGATTCATATCCCGGTTCATCAAGTGGTTGAACCATCAGCGGAAATTGACGCCGCCCAAATAAAAATCATGGCAGTGGATTTTAATCAGGCCTACGCAATGCTCCAACAAGCCACCAAAGACATGTCTGAGATTTTCGCCCGGTAGCAGGTAAGATAGGTGAATCTTTCAGCTTTGAAGAAGTTTATTACAGTGGTTACCGTTACCATTTTTATAATGGCAACAGTTGCACCTATTTTCGTCTTATCCTGGGGATTTATCGAGGCTCTATTCAAGCAGCAGGAGGCGCTTCGTTTCACCTTTAATTTACCTTTGTTTTTTCAAAGTTTTGGAATGACCTTATTATCAGCGGTCATTTCAACGGCTTGTGGCTTTTTGGTGGCGGTGGGGATATCGATGACGCTACCAGCCTATGCTGCGAAGATCGGTTTGATTAGTTTTGCCCTGATTCTACTACCAGCTTTTATTCATGTCCAGTCCTGGATTTTTTTTATGGATAGCCTGGCCAACAGCATCAATGGACTGATCGGGACAACTTTTAATTTTAACAGTTATTTTGCGGTTGTCCTAACGCAGACCTTTTCAGCGCTGCCGCTTCCGGCCGGCTTGATCATCCTGGCGCTTGCTGCTATTCCTCTTGAGATCCAAAGTATGGTGAAACTGGATCGCCCCGATGCGAAGGCTTTTTTTAGCATCTATTTCCCTTTTTTATTACCTGCGATCAGCTTAAGTACGATCCTGGTTTTTTTGCTTAACATTAATGATTATGGCATTTCTTCAGTTTTTGGCGTCAATAGTTATGCCCTAGATCTTTTTGCACAGTTTTCCTCGGGAATGAGTGTTTTTGGGGTTTTCTTTAATGGCTTGCCGCTGATGATCTTAAGCATCGCAGCTCTGGCGATCCTGGCCAGGGCGATTCTGAAAATGGATTTTTCACTGGGAACCAGCTCATCAGAAAATCCCTTTGCACAATCGAAATTACTGCGTGCCCTGGCTGTTCCGGGGCTGATTATCGCAGGATTTTATATTTTTATCCCCTTATCCAATCTTATTCTAAAGACCATGGCCAGCAGTGATATCGCGGGGCTATTAGCGGCTGCGATGCCAGAGATTGTCTATGGTATATCGGTGAGCGGCTTGGCGGCGGTGATCAGTCTGATTCCAGCGATTTTTTTTGCGGGGATATTTTATAAATCGTTTCAATATAAATCTTCCAATTATAAAGCGGTTTGCGGATATTTGATTTTAGCATTAGCGGCGCTTCCTTTTCTGATTCCCGCACCAGTGCTGGGATTATCCTTGATCCGGATGTGGAATACAGAGTTACTTGGGGCTATTTATACTAGTCCGCTAATGCCGGTGATTGGTCTTGTGGCTAAGTACGCTTTTATTGAAGCGTTGATTTTGTCGATCGCTTTTGCGGCGCTGGACCCCAACTATTTTGAAAACATCCAGGTGCATTGGCCGGGATTTAAAAAGGCGATTGGTTGTTTACTGCACTTGATCGGCCGCCAGTGCCTTGCGGCGATGCTGATTGTCATTGCCTTATCGATGGGCGAGTTTGGGGTCAGCTTGCTGATTATGCCGCCAGGCTATCAAACCCTGACGATTAAGATTTACAATTATCTCCACTATGGGGCATCCGATGTGGTGGCGATCCTTTGTCTGTTTATGGTCTTGCTAATGGTGCTGGTGACAATGGCAATCTTTGGGCTTTTAAGTGGTGGGAAAAATGAATAAATCGATCATTAAATCGTTGTTGCTGGTGATTTCGGTACTGATTGTCGGGGTCACTCTGGCCATCACGGTGCTAGAGCTGCTTCGTAGTGCCGAGGCCGATCGTCCCAAAGCTGGGTTTGACAGTATCCTTGCTAGTAAGGATATCTGTGCCATCGGTTATGATGGCACGACTATTTTTGCAGCTGGAGCCGGGGGGATTTTCCGGATCAATCCGGTAACGCTGGAAAGTCAAGAACTGGGTGATTTTAGCTATGTGCGTTGCCTATACGCTAGCGAAGCTGGTCTCTGGGCGGGAACTGACACCGGTCTTTATCATATTGTGGGTGACCAGATCATCCGATATACAACAAGAGATGGGCTTCCCGATGATCGGGTTTTAGCGATTGAGGCGCTCGATAATAATCAGCTTTGGCTGGGTACCTGGGGCGGCGCCGTTGAAATTGCGCTGGCGGAGGCTGGCGAGATCCGGGTTATCACCGCTTACACGAGTCAAAATGGTTTACTGACTGATAATGTCAATGTGATCAATCAAGATAGCGGTGGCGGGCTCTGGTTTGGTTCCTATGTGGCACCCCGGGGTGGTATCAGTGTGCTGTTGGCTAACGGCGAGTGGCAGCATTTTACCACCGAAAATGGGCTGCTCCATGGCAATATCACCGCAATTCTCAAGCGCCGCGATGATACCGTCGTCGTTGGCGCCGGCTTACACCGCTATGGCGGGGCAACGGTTTTTACTCAGACTGATGGAAAATGGCAGCCCCTGAATAGCCTGACAAAAGCGGACGGTCTGGCAGGCGAAAAGGTGCGCTCACTTTATGAAGACAAAAAAGGCCGGCTTTGGATTGGGTCAGAATACGATGGGCTGGTGATCATTGATGGTCAAACGATCACAAAACTGACGAGTGAAACCGGGCTGGTTCATAATGAGGTCAAGGTTATCACCCAAGATCAGGCGGGGAATTATTGGATTGGGACCCTGAGTGGACTAACACGAATTGATGGGGGGGTGGTCTAAGATGGTTCAAAGGGATCAAATCGAACTAAAAAATATTAGCAAACACTATCATAAAGGTCAGCCGGCGGCGGTTGAGTAGATTAATCTGACCATTAAATACGGCGAATCGGTGGTGCTGGTGGGACCCTCTGGCTCCGGAAAAACGACGATCCTTAAAATGATTGCCGGTTTATCAGAGGCCAGCGCTGGTGTGCTGCTGCTTGATGGCAAAGATGCCCGTTTGCTGCCAGCCTGGGAGCGGGGCATTGGGATGGTTTTTCAGAATGGCGGGCTCTATCCGCATTTGACGGTTTATCAGAATATCATCTTTGGGTTGGATCGTTTTCTGGCTGATAAAAACAAGCTTGCTGAAGAAGTCGAAAAAACCGCCACGCTACTGGGAATTTCGGAATTGCTCGAGCGCAAACCGGGGGAACTTTCAGGTGGACAGCGACAGCGGGCAGCGATTGGCCGGGCGATCATCCGCAAACCCAAGATTCTGCTGATGGATGAGCCGCTCGCTAATCTCGACCCCGGCTTAAGACGACAGTTGCGCGATGAGCTAATGGCGCTAAAAAACCGGCTAGACCTCACCTGTATCTATGTCACCCACGACCAGACCGAGGCGATGACGATGGGTGATCGGGTGGTGCTCTTAAATAGGGGTTATGTTAAGCTTTACATAACAAGGGCAAGATCGAAAAATTTAATCATTTCGTCAATGCCTTTATGGCTGAAGCCAAAGCTGCCAAAATAAAAACCCTGGAGGCATTAAACCATCTTTGGCGGGTCTGGTTGGAAGCCTATTACCATGATAAACCCCATGA
>NZ_CAKMJU010000096.1:0-31143 GCF_927416815.1 uncultured Acetobacterium sp.
GCTTGGAAAGGCAATCCACACATATAAAAATACAGTCACTCTGAGATAGAGTGGCCTACTCACCTCCACGTGATTTGTAGTTCACAGTTATCCCTATGGCTATAGAATAATTAGAATGATGCTTAAAGGCAAGATGTTTCAGACTTTATTCTCCTTCTTCTGTCGTATTTAAAGTAATTATACAATAAAAGCTGCGTCAAATAAAGTTAATTAATTGTTTTTAATGATTTTTTTGAAAGGCGAATTTGGATAATGACTTTTTGCTGTCAAATAATCACATATATCTGTAAATACTGATATATATATGAAAGTTATCTAGAATATCTTGCATTATTGGACTTTGTCTTGATTTGTATTTTTGAATAGGATATACTATGTATATCCAAAACGAAGGAGTGATAAAAATGCAAACAACAATTGTAAAATGGGGTAATTCGCAAGGAGTCCGACTGCCAAAATATATTTTAAATCGTGTACATCTATCCGATCGAGATGCGGTCGAGGTATATGTTGAAGGTGATAATATTATCATTAAGAAATGCAATAAGGATTCAAAACATAAAACAATTCAAGAGCTTTTTGCTGGTTTCAATGATGAATATGAGCCGATTGAAGTAAATTGGGGTGAACCAGTAGGTAAAGAAATATGGTAAAGCAAGGCGACATCATCAAATTGAACTTTAATCCGCAGAGTGGCCATGAACAGGCTGGCTTTCGTCCAGCAGTGGTGATCAGCAATGATTTTTTTAACGAAAAGGTGAATATGACTATCGTTTGTCCAATTACTAACACCAATCGTCCATTTCCATTGCATATTCCGCTTGATGATCGGACAAAGACAACGGGGTTTGTACTGTGTGAACATATTAAGACAATCGATTTAGAAGCACGATCCTACGACTATGTCGAACGCATACCACAAGATTTGCTCGACGAAATTATATCGACGGTGTTTTCTGAAATTGAAAAGCCGGAGTAATATGACAAGTAAGACCTTTTTTACTAGCTATATGTTCAATTAAAGATTTAACGTAGGGGCGATCCGTGATGACCAAGGGGTCAGACCCTCGCCCGCACACTGGGCAATTGCCAGTTCGATTTACAAAATTCTTTAATTCGACTTATATATCAATTTTAGCAGCTGTGGAATTATTATTTGAAAACTTGCTTTGTTAACGATTGCTCTTAGCCACGAATAAAAAACGAAAAAAAACCACCAAAACCCCTACTTAAAGCGATTTTAGTGATCTTTGTAATTGACATTATATGGCAGGGGCAGAAGGATTTGAACCCTCGGCACGTGGTTTTGGAGACCACTGCTCTACCAACTGAGCTATACCCCTACAACAGCAACTACTATATTATAAATGCTGCCGGGGTAATTGTCAATATATTTGTTAAAATTTATACTTAATTTATATTGTTAAACGCATACTTTAAATTTATACCTTTAAGTCAATCTTATTTAAATCGAGCAAGTCCTGATTAGCAGTCAAGATCGGCTTTACTTCTTCTTCAATAAAATCAACAACCTGCTGCGGTGCTCGACCAACGTAGCGGCTTGGGTCGAGCAGGGCATCAACATCTTCGGCTTTTAGATTAAAGGATGAATCTTTTAAGATTCGCTCGATCAAGTCATTGGGCTTGCCTTCAACTTTTACGGTATGGCCAGCCTCCATCGACAGGACTCTGATTTTTTCATGCAGTTCCTGGCGGTCTCCCCCCCGCTTGACGCCTTCCATAATGATGTTTTCGGTCACCATAAAGGGTAGCTCGGCATTGATGTGCTGCAGGATCACTTTGGGATAAACCACTAAATTTTGTGAAACATTCGTGGCAATCATCAGGATTGCATCAGTGGCTAAAAATCCTTCCGGGATACTGATCCGTTTATTGGCCGAATCATCGAGGGTTCGCTCAAACCACTGGGCAGAGGCCGTTAAGGCCGGATTAAGGGCATTGACGATCACATAACGGGCCAGTGAACAGATCCGCTCTGACCGCATCGGATTCCGTTTATAGGCCATTGCCGATGAGCCGATCTGATTTTTTTCAAAGGGTTCTTCGACCTCTTTTAAATTCTGCAGCAGCCGGATATCGGTCGCAAATTTTGTCAGTGTCTGGGCAATGCCGCTAAGGACACTTAATACCTGGGCATCAAATTTACGTGAATAGGTTTGTCCACTGACGGCATATGATTTGGCAAAGCCCATTTTTTTAGCGACCAGATCGTCAAGCGCCTTAACTTTTTGGTGATCATTGTCAAAAAGTTCCATAAAACTTGCCTGGGTGCCGGTCGTTCCCTTGACGCCGAGCAGTTTTACATTGCCAATCAGGTGATCAAGATCGGCTAGATCGATTAATAAATCCTGAATCCATAAACAGGCGCGTTTTCCAACGGTGGTCAACTGAGCCGGCTGAAAATGGGTAAAGCCTAAGGTCGGTAAATCCTTATGGCTAGCGGCAAAGAGGGATAGCTGGTTAACCAGATTAAGCAGCTGTTTGCGAACATGCCGCAGTCCTTGGGTATAAACGATAATGTCGGTATTGTCCCCGACATAGGCACTGGTGGCACCGAGGTGGATAATCCCCTTGGCTTTAGGACATTGGGCGCCATAGGTATGGACATGGGCCATCACATCGTGGCGCAGTTCTTTTTCTTTTTCTTTCGCCAATTGATAATCAATGTTGGTAATGTTGGCGCGCAGCTCGGCAATCTGTTCTTCGCTAATATTTAGACCCAGCTCACGCTCGGCTTCCGCCAAGGCAACCCATAACTTACGCCAATTTTGAAATTTGTTATCCGCTGAGAAAATCTCGAGCATCTCCTTGGACGAATACCGTTCGATTAGGGGGTTTTCATAATATGCTTTCATAGTACTTCCTTTCACATTAAAAGATAGCTTTGATAAGGGTTAAGCTTTTAAGAATCAGCTACCATTATCAAAGCTTAGTTATTACTGCTTAGTTTATTTCTTTTCTCTGCTCTGATGCTCTTATTTGTCGGTTTAGTAGGTCTGATATAATCGAGTGATTTTAGTCACCTTGTTTTCAATTTCATCAATTGCCAGGATGATCCCATTGATTTGCACCTTGCCGGTGGCAGTGACAAAGCGGCTGGGTCTCTTGGTCAGCATGGTGTCAATAATAATCTGGCGCTCAACGCCGATAACCCCATCAAGCGGGCCGGTCATGCCAATATCCGTGATATAGGCGGTTCCACCTGCTAAAATCCGTTCGTCGGCAGTTTGCACATGGGTATGGGTGCCATAAACGGCCGTCGCCCAGCCATCTAAAAAATAACCAAAGGCAATTTTTTCAGAGGTCGCTTCGGCGTGAAAATCGATGATGATCAGGTCAGCGGCCGCTTTTAAGGCCTCTTTTAAGGGCGCGATCCGATTAAAGGGGCAGTCCAGGTTAGGCATAAAGACCTGACCAGATAGATTGGCAACACAGATTTTCTTGTGGCTGCCATTTTTAAGTTGGCAGTTAAAAACAGCATAACCCTTGCCCGGGCAAGGCTCGGGATAATTAAGCGGCCGGATAATTTGCGGAAAATCAGCAATTGTTTCCAGTAATTCTTTTTGTTGCCAGACATGGTTGCCCATGGTGATCACATCAATTGGCAGATTTAGCAATTCTTTGGCATTTTTGGTCGAGAGGCCATTTCCGCCAGACGCATTTTCTCCATTGATAATCGTAAAATCAATCCCATGGGCGGCGATCAATTGGGGCAATTGCTCTTTTAAAATCGTTCGTCCGGGTCGGCCATAGACATCACCGAGTATTAATATATTCATAAATTTTCCTTCACCCTAACTAATAAAACTGCTTAAAAAAAGGGGAGATTATCTCCCCTTTTAGGTTTTCGACAAGCTACCGTACCGACCAATTGTTAATCTGTTGTCTGCTGCAAGCTCGGACAGGCGATGCCGTGTCCGCCTTGATGCAGACAACATGATGTAACAATTGTCGGTACTGCTTTATCGGTATGTCTAGTAGTCTCAAAAGCACGGGGAGATTCTCTCCCCTTTTAGACTATTTGGCGTAGTCGCTTGCTCTTGTTTCACGAATCAGATTAACCTTAATGTTTCCGGGATATTCCATTTCTGCTTCAATCTTCTTGGCAATATCGCGTGACAATAAAATCATTTCGTCATCATCAACTTCATTTGGTTTAACCATAATTCTGACTTCACGGCCAGCCTGAATCGCGTATGATTTCTCAACGCCTTCAAATGACATGGCAATGGTTTCAAGTTCTTGTAACCGTTGGATATAGGAAACCAGGGTTTCTCTTCTGGCGCCCGGTCGTGCTGCTGAAATGGCATCTGCTGATTGAACAAGAACAGCTTCCATTGTTCGTGCTTCAACATCACCATGATGAGCTTCAACAGCGTGGATGACATTCTTATTTTCCTTGTATTTCTTTAATACATTGACTCCGATTTCAACATGTGGTCCTTCGACCTCATGATCAATTGCTTTTCCAATATCATGTAATAATCCTGCCCGTTTGGCGACCTTAATGTTACCATCTAATTCCGCTGCCATAATGCCAGCCAGATGGGACACCTCAATCGAATGCTTTAATACATTTTGACCATAACTGGTTCGGTATTTTAGCCGTCCCAAGAGTCTTACGATCTCAGGATGGAGGCCATGAATGCCGGTATCAAAACAAGCTTGTTCGCCAACTTCTTTAATATGGTTTTCGACTTCTTTTTGAGATTTCTTAACCATCTCTTCAATTCTGGCAGGATGGATACGCCCATCAATAATCAATTTTTCTAAGGATAGTCTGGCTACTTCCCGGCGGATTGGATCAAAACCGGAAAGAATAACGGCTTCTGGGGTGTCATCAATGATCAGGTCAATCCCCGTTAAGGTTTCTAAGGTTCGGATGTTACGACCTTCACGACCGATAATACGGCCCTTCATCTCGTCATTTGGCAGGTTGACCACGGTAATGGTTTGTTCAGCCACATGATCGGCGGCGCAACGTTGAATTGACTGGGAAATCAGTTCTTTTGCTTTTTTATCAGCAACAGCCTTTGATTCAACCTCGATCTGGCGGATCATGATCGCAGCTTCTCTGCGCGTTTCCTTACTGATATCTTCAAGCAGAATTTCTTTTGCTTCGTCATAGGTCAGACCGGAGATGCGTTCAAGTTCCTTAACCTGCTCATCATACAAGCTATCCACTTTTTCTTTTTTCTTGTCAACTTCTTTGCCTCTTTTGGTGAGGGCTTCTTCATTGCGTTCTAAATTTGTTAGTTTTTTCTCCAGGTTCTCTTCTTTTTGAATAAGTCGATTTTCAAGTTTCTGAAGTTCGGCTCTGCGTTCTCGATTATCTTTTTCAAGGGATTCTTTTAATTGCAAGGATTCTTCCTTGGCATTAAAGAGAATTTCCTTTTTTAGAGTTTCGCCTTCTTTAACGGCATCATTCACAATGGTTGTAGCGGTTAATTCAGCATTCTTAATCTTGCCTTCGGCAATATTCTTGCGTACAAAATAACCAATCACAAAAGCTGCGATAATACCAATGAATAAAATAATTGTTAGTATGTCTATAATTTTCACCTCCTTATAAACGAGTTGCTATGTTTTTAATCTACTCATCATGATCTATATTTTATACTCTTTTGAAAATAGTGTCAAGAAACAAAGGTCACGCACAAGGGTTATTTTTAAGAAATCAAAAAAAGAACCTCAAAAAGGTTCTTTTTTGAATCGATTTCCCGATTAATTCACTTTTTTAGATGAGATCATCATCATCGATCAAGTTTTCTTCGATCTCTTCAGGTTCTTCCGGGACGGCAACAATCTTGCTGGCGGCATTTTTCTCACGGATTTCTTTTTCGATCGCGTCGGCAATGTCGGGATTAGCCATTAAATGTTCTTTCGAATTATCGCGACCCTGTCCTAAGCGCTGTTCCTTATATGAAAACCAGGATCCGGACTTATCGACAATTCCAAAATCGACGCCGACATCGAGCAGGTCGCCTTCTTTTGAGATGCCTTTGCCATACATGATGTCAAATTCTGCCTGTTTGAATGGTGGCGCAATTTTGTTTTTAACAATCTTGGCACGGGTCCGGTTACCGATAATTTCAGTACCCTTTTTCAAGGATTCAATCCGGCGCACATCGATTCGAACGGATGCGTAAAACTTAAGGGCTTTACCGCCGGTGGTCGTTTCGGGATTACCAAACATTACGCCAATTTTTTCCCGCAACTGATTAATAAAGATCGTTGTCGTGTTTGATTTCTTGATGACTCCGGTCAGTTTTCTAAGTGCCTGCGACATTAGTCGCGCCTGCAGACCCATATGCGAATCACCCATCTCGCCATCAATTTCGGCGCGTGGCACCAAAGCCGCCACCGAGTCAATCACGACCACATCAATCGCGTTACTTCTGACCAGCGCTTCAACGATTTCCATTGCCTGTTCACCGGTATCCGGTTGCGCCACCAGCAGATTATCAATATCAACCCCTAAGGCTTTTGCATAGGTGGGATCCAGGGCATGCTCAGCATCAACAAAAGCGGCGTTGCCACCGGCCTTTTGGGCTTCGGCAATGATATGCAGGGCGATCGTTGTTTTACCGGAGGATTCGGGGCCATAGATTTCGACAACCCGTCCCCGCGGCACACCGCCAACCCCGAGCGCCATATCTAAACCGATCGATGAGGTCGAGATTACTTCGACATTGAGTTTAGCGGCATCATCGCCGAGCCGCATTACGGCACCCTTGCCGAAACTTTTTTCAATGTTTCTTAGCGCTGCATCCAAAGCTTTTTGTTTATCTGTTAATTCTTCAGTATTGATTTTCGTTTTTTCAGCCATTTACAACCATCCTATTCTTTATTAGAACATTCGTTCTCATTCATTTTATTATAGCTATTTTACTTTGATTTGTCAACTATCGTTTTGCGAATCAGGTGAAAGACTTTGTTGGCCGTTTTTTGTTGCACCACTTTTCGATCGCCATTAAAGTGATAAAAGTAGATATCTGTTTGCTTATCAAAAGACACGCCAATATAAACCAGTCCGACTGGTTTTTGATCACTGCCGCCATCCGGCCCGGCAATCCCGGTAACCGAAATCGCAAGCCGTGCCTGTGAAAGCTTTTGCAGGTTTTCACACATCTCGGTAGCCGTTTCGGCACTGACTGCCCCATAAATATCGAGGGTTTCTTTTTTTACCCCTAAGAGGCTCATTTTAGCTTCATTCGAATAGGTCACCAGTCCCATTCCAAATACCTTGGAAATCCCCGGGTATTGGGTCAGTTGGGCGGCAATTAAGCCGCCACTGCAGGACTCCGCCGTTGCCAGGCTGATGTTTTTTTCCAGCAATAACTTGCAGACCGTTTCTTGCAGCGATTCTTTTGAAAAGGCAAAGATATTGTCTGCAAAACGTTCAAGCATCATCGCCTCGTAGCGATCAAGTAAGGCGTTCATTTCGTTTTCGTCAGTCCCATTGGCAGTAATTCGGATCAGTACCTCACCCATCTTGGCATAGGTGGCAATGGTCGGGTTAACCTGGGTATTGATCAGATCCAGCAGCCGGTCTTCGGCGGCCGATTCTCCGATATCGGATAAATTGTAATAACGGGAGAGCACCAACTGATTATTGTCCTGTGTGATGATCGGTAGAACCGCATCTTCAAAAACCCGGGTCATTTCTCGTGGTGGCCCCGGCAGCATGATAATCATCCGCCCCTGTTCTTTGATGAGCAGGCCGGGGGCAGTACCACAGGGATTAAACAAAATTTCGGCGTTTTCGGGAATAAATGTCTGCTTAAGATTGTTGGGGGTCATGACATACTCACGGTTTTTAAAATATTTAAGCAAATCATCTTTGGTCTTAGTATCCTGAATCAGTTTTCTTTTGAAGATCGCAGCAATGACTTCTTTGGTTAGATCATCCTGGGTTGGTCCCAGCCCACCGGTGCTAATAATCAGATCACTGCGGTTAAAGGCAATTCTGACCGCTTCCTCCAAACGTTTTGGATTATCGCCGACGGTCGTATGAAAGAGTACCCGGATACCCAGCAGCGACAACTCCCGCGATAAGAATTGGACATTGGTGTTGAGGGTATCACCAACTAAAAGCTCAGTACCGACTGAAATCAATTCACATTTCATTAGTTATTTCCTTTCAAAGGCAGATCTGGTTTTTTAGGATTGAATTTTGCGCGTTTTGTCCATTACATTGAGCGGAATACTTTTTTGTTCAGGATCAGATAATCAATCCCCGAGTAAAGGGTCAGGATGGTGGCAATATACATCATAATCGTTGCAACCGGTATATTGATTAGTGAGAAAGGCCAGTTGTTAAAGAGCATCAGGATGATCGCAATCATTTGCGAAATCGTTTTGGCCTTGCCCCATTTGCTGGCGGCAATGATAATGCCATCGGCGGCCGCCAATGAACGTAAGCCGGTGATCGCAAACTCGCGGGCAATAATAATAATGACCATCCAGGCGGGCACCGACCCCAATTGGACAAAACAAATCAGGGCTGAGCAAACCAGTAATTTATCGGCCAAGGGATCCATAAACTTACCAAAATCGGTCACCAGGTTACGGCTTCTGGCCAGATAACCATCGAGGCTGTCGGTTAAGGCCGCGATAATAAACAGGGCGGCGGCAAGCGGCTGGTGGTAGGGAAATTCGATCAGTAATGCTGCGATGAAGAAAGGAATCATGATCATTCTAACTAGCGTAATCTTATTTGGTAAATTCATTTTCAATATCTCCTATCAAATCATATTCTAAGGCATTGACTATCTTAACGGAATAGAAATTTCCGATGATTAAGGGGCTATCGTGACTGTCAACAAAAACACTGCCATCAATTTCTGGGGCATCACCATAAAAACGGCCAAAGTAAGCCTGATCTTCAGCGCCTTCAATCAGCACTGTGAGCGTTTTGCCGATAAAACGTTGTTTCTGGGCATGGGAAATGGTTTGCTGAGCCATCATAAGCTCAGCATAACGGTGTTCTTTATGCTCTTCTGAAATTTGATTGTCAAATCCGGCGGCTGGCGTATTTTCTTCCTGTGAATACTTAAATACCCCTAAATGATCAAAAGGCAACACTTTTATTTTTTTTAGCAGATCCTGATGCTGGTCTTCCGTCTCCCCGGGAAAGCCGGTAATCAGCGAGGTTCTCAGGACGGCGCCGGGCAGGGTCTGGCGGATCTTGCGAATTAAAGCGCTGATCTGCTCAAAGGACATCTTTCGTCCCATTTTCTTTAATACCCTATCATTGAGGTGCTGCAGGGGAATGTCAAAGTATTGGCAGATGGCTGGATATTTTTTGACAGTCGCCAGTAATTTATCGGTAATCCCTTCGGGGTAGAGATACATCATCCGAATCCAGCTAAAGTCAAACCGCGTCGCAATTTTTTCGAGCAGGTCGGGCAGGTCGATCGCTTCATCAAGATCATAACCATAGGGGGCAATATCTTGCCCGATTAGAATAATCTCTTTGATGCCGCGATCCTTAAGGTCTTGTAATTCTTTAAAGATTTCCTGGCTGGCGCGGCTGCGGTATTTGCCCCGGATCTTGGGGATCACGCAATAGGTGCAGCCGTGGTCGCAGCCCTCACTGATGCGGACAAAGGTCGAAACCGTACCGGCTTTGAGATAGCGCCGGGTGGCAATGATTTCTTTATCAATATCGCCCAGATACTGCTGCTGATTTTGGCTTGTATTTGGCTTCATCGCAGCCGTCGGCTGATCAGCAGCGGCTTCTAGTGCCGTGATCAATTCAACAATATCATCAAAATGACCAACCCCCAAAAATCCGTCGATTTCAGGAATTTCAGCAGCCAGTTCGGCCTGGTAACGCTCGGCCATGCAGCCAGCGACAATCAGCAGTTGACACCGTCCCGAATTTTTATAGTCGACATATTCGAGGATATACTCAATCGACTGTTCCTTTGCCGATTGGATAAAGCAACAGGTATTGACAATAATAATCTCGGCCGCTTGGGGATCATCGATAATTTGATAATGCTTTTCTTCAATTAAACCCAGCATCATTTCTGAGTCGATCGTATTTTTATCACAGCCCAAGGTTGTCATGTGAATGGTCTTCATATTTACCTACTCTCTCATTTTAAATTCATCTTCGGTGATTAAGATTTGCCGTGGCTTGCTGCCATTGGGGCCAGAAATAATCCCGCGATCTTCAAGATCATCAATAATCCGACCGGCGCGGGCGTAACCAACCTGTAATTTTCGTTGCAGCATCGAAGTCGATAGCTGGTTGTATTCAAAGGCGATATTGAGGGCATCTTCTAGCAGCACATCGCCCTCACGACTTTGTGGTTTTTCCTCAGGTTCCTGGGAAATCGCTTCTTCAATGGCAGCGTCATACTGCAAGCCCTTCTTAATCTTGACGGCATCGATAATGGCATTAATCTCGGTATCCGAGACATAGGTACACTGGACCCGGGTTGGTTTTGATTGTCCTACCGGATAATAGAGCATATCCCCCTTACCCAACAGTTTTTCGGCGCCACCGGTATCAAGAATTGTCCGCGAATCGGTGTTTGATGCCACCGAAAAGGCAATTCGCGACGGGATATTGGCTTTGATCAAGCCAGTAATCACATCCACCGACGGCCGTTGGGTGGCGATGATCAGGTGAATCCCACAGGCTCTGGCCAGTTGGGCGATCCGACAAATGGCGTTTTCACATTCTTTTGGTGAGGTGATCATCAGATCAGCCAACTCATCGATGACAATCACAATCCGCGGCAGCTTTTTTGCACCGGTTTCGGTCATCTGTTCATTATAGCCTTCAATATCGCGGACACCGGCATCTTTAAAGAGCATATAACGGTCGGTCATTTCCTTAAGTCCCCAGTTAAGCGCATAAGAGGCCTTTTTAGGATCGGTCACGACGGGAATTAGCAGGTGCGGAATGGCATTGTATTGATTGAGTTCGACCATCTTGGGATCAATCATAATAAAGCGCAATTCTTCCGGCGATGATTTAAAGATCAGGCTGACAATGATGCTGTTGATGCAGACACTTTTACCAGATCCGGTCGAGCCGGCAATCAGCACATGGGGCATCTTGCCGATGTCGCCAATGACGTTTTCGCCTGACAGGGTTTTACCCAGGGCAAAGGTTAAGGGACTTTTGCTGTTAATAAACTGCGGTGTTTCAATGATTTCGCGAAGGCCGACAATTTCAGAAAATTCGTTGGGTACCTCAATACCGACCGCGGCCTTGCCGGGAATCGGTGCTTCGATGCGGATATCAGAGGTGGCCAGGCTGAGGGCTAAATCACTGGACAGATTAACAAATTTGTTAACCTTGACCCCCGGATCAAGCTGCAGTTCAAAACGGGTAATACTGGGGCCGACATTGACTTCAACTATTTTTGCTTTAACGCCAAAATTCTTTAAGGTCTCTTCGATGATCTTGGCTTTTTTAATGACATCATCTTTTTTTGATTTTTTTTTAGCCACTGGTGGGTTTAAAAGATCTAAGGAAGGAAAGGTATATGCTTCAGCTACTGCATCGAAACTGACGGCTGAAAGGTCTAAGACCTTTGTTTGGTCATCGGTTATGTTTGCGTTATTTTCATTCATTTTGCTTTCTTTTATTTTGTTTTCTTTGCTAAATGCCTTGCCAGTATCTTGATCAGAAACCTTTTTAGGCGGACCAAAATCATCAAAGTTTGGTGGCTTCAAGAAATTTTCATGAATCTTCATCGGGCTTTCTGCTTCATCCACTTCTTCTTCGATAAATCCAAAGGGGTCTTGTTTGACTTTCTTTTTAGGCTCAGGAATGACCCCGGTTACCGGTTCAAAGAGCGGTTTATTGGTTAGCGGATTGGTCTGATTGGGCTGACTCGAATCATTGATCTGATAGGGCTCAAACAAGGGCGCATTGTCATCATAATCTCCGACCATCGGAATCATCGTGGTTTCTGAAGTGCGTTCCTTGGTCGCTTTAACCTCTTGTTTAATCCGCTGCTTATCGCGGATTATATCGATCTGATTTTTGAGGCGGTCTTTAATTGGTGGCGCATTTTCACGCTTGTCCTTGATCAGGTTTAAATATTTTTTTAGGCTATTTCTAAAAATAAAAATTAAAATAATCGCCGAGCAGATAATAATCAGCAGCAGGGTCCCTTTTACGGCAAAGAGCTTAATGAAGAGGACTGCCAGCAGAATTCCGATAATGCCGCCGTATTGGCCATACTGGGCTAAACTGAATAGTTCTGCGATGCTATAGTCCATCAGATTGGGGGCATAAATTGTAAAACCGATCATAAAGTTAACCAGTAATAAAAAAACTAAAACAAAGGTGCTGACCCACTCATCAATTTTATTCAGACTCAGGACCACCCCCAGGACAAAAATGTAAAGTGACATAAAAATGGTCAGGGCGCCAAAACAATAACGAAAGGCCTGACTGACAAAGTTTCCGACCATCCCGGCATTAAAGTCAATATAGGCATAAATCGAGAAAATACCAAGAACAATGAAGAAGATCCCGATTGCCAAATGACTGACCGAAAAACGTTTGGCTGTTTTGGGGGCTGGTTTCTTTTTTGCCTTACTATTTGATTTACTGGTTGATTTATGTGGACTTGGTTTTTTTGTGGTGTTTTTATTGGTTGCCATGACGCTCCTCTGATTTATATTAAATGAATGTATAATTGAATGTATAAATGAATGTATTATCTGATCTTACTAAAAGATGCTAATAAATGTGCTTAAATAAAAGAAATGATAAAAGGTGCAGGTATACCCTGCACCTTAAAATTGTTATAACGATAAGATTGGAAAGCGGTGCAGCAATCATTGAACCTTCATGACTTTAGCAAACTCTGATTATTTATGCAACAGCCGTTTGTCGCATTTGTTTTTCTAGTTTTAGTTTTATTGTATTTGTTTTATTGTATTTGTTTTAAGCCGATTTATTTTCCGGAATGGCCAAAGCCACCATCACCACGGACGCTATCGGCCAATTCTTGGGCGCTGAAAACTTCGACAAAGTCGGCCTTGAGATATTCAGCGAAAACCATTTGAGCAATCCGCTCGCCGGGTTCGAGCTGATAGGGTTTATCGAGTAAGTTTATCAGAATTATCTTAATTTCGCCACGATAATCGGCATCGATGGTACCAACACCGTTAACCAGCGACAAGCCATGCTTGAGGGCTAAGCCACTGCGGGCACGAATTTGGGCTTCGACGCCAATCGGCATTTCTAAAAAAATACCGGTTGGTATCGAATAAACCTTATGAGGCATGATAATCAGCTTGGCATCAAGATTGGCGCGCAAATCCACGCCCGAAGAACCAAGGGTTTGATACTCCGGCAATGGATATTGGGACTGGTTTAGTATTTTAATTGGATAAGTTTTAATGGGGTAATTTTCAATCATGACGATTCCTTATTATTCCTTGGGCAGCATTGCTTTTCGAGACAGGTTGATTCGGCCTTGACCGTCAATTTCCATAACCTTAACGGTTACTTCATCGCCGATTTTAACCACGTCTTCAACGGCGTTAACCCGTTCATTAGCAAGTTTGGAAATATGAACAAGACCGTCTTTACCGCCTGGTAGCGAGACAAAGGCGCCAAAGGTCATGATTCGGACAACCTTGCCGGTTAAGACTTCGCCAACTTCAACTTCTCTGACGATATTTTCAATAATTTCCTTGGCGCGATTACCAGATTCGGTATCCACTGAAGCGATGAAAATGCGACCATCATCCTCAATATCAATTTTAACCCCGGTATCATCAATAATCTTATTGATCACCTTGCCGCCAGAACCGATGACGTCGCGGATTTTATCGGGTTTGATTTGGAAAATAATGATTCGTGGCGCATAGGGTGACAAATCTTTGCGGGACTCAGAAATTTCTTGATTCATAATATCAAGAATATGGAGTCGGGCGATTCGCGCCTGTTCCAAGGCTTCGGTTAAGATTTGTTTGTTAATCCCATCGATTTTAATATCCATCTGAATGGCCGTAATACCTTCAGCGGTTCCGGCCACCTTGAAATCCATATCGCCGAGGAAATCTTCCATTCCTTGAATATCGGATAAAATCGCCAGTTTATCATCTTCTTTAATCAGACCCATGGCAATACCGGCAACCGGTGCCTTGATGGGAACCCCAGCCGCCATCAGTGAAAGCGAACTGCCGCAGACACTGGCTTGCGAGGTTGAACCATTAGAGCTTAAGACTTCTGAAACAACCCGGATTGCATATGGGAATTCATCTTCCGATGGCAGTACCGGAATCAGCGCCCGTTCAGCCAGGGCACCATGTCCGATTTCACGACGGCCAGGGCCACGCGATGGTCGGGCTTCACCAACACTGTATGATGGGAAGTTATAGTGGTGGATATAGCGTTTTGAGTCTTCGTTTGATAAGCCATCCAGTTTTTGGACATCGCCAAGCACACCCAAAGTTACGACTGACAGGACTTGGGTTTCACCACGGGTAAATAATCCTGAACCATGGGGTCTTTCCAAAAAGTCGATTTTTGCAGTGATATCACGAATTTCATCCATCTTTCGATTATCTGGACGAATCCGGTCTTCAAGAATCATCCGACGAATTTCTTTTTTAACCAGTGAACTGATCACATCGTCAATTTCAATTTTCTGATTGGGGTAAATTTCTAAGAAATGTTCTTTTACCAGATCTTTTATTTTTTCAATATTATCAAGTCGCTCCATCTTGTCAGGGGTTTTAACGGCCGTGCTTAATTGATCACCCAGGAAGGCAATGATTTCAGCTTTAATTTCCTCTGATGGCACAAAAATTGGATAATCAGCCTTGGCTTTACCAACAGCAGCAACGATTTCTTCCTGGAAGGCGACGATTTTCTTGATCTCTTCATGTGCCAGCAAAATCGCTTCTAGCATGGCATCTTCAGAAATCTCATTCGACGAGGACTCAACCATCATAATGGCATCTTTGGTTCCGGATACAATCAGGTTAAGGTCACTCAGTTCGCGCTCGGCTTCATTGGGGTTGACAATGTATTGTCCGTCAACCAGACCGATGGCAACCGAACCAATTGGACCATCAAAGGGTAAATCAGAAATCGATAAGACGATCGAGGCGCCAATCATGGCGGCGATTTCGGGCGCATTATCCTGATCCACTGACATCACCGTGGCAATAACCTGAACCTCATTTCTGAAGCCTTTGGGAAAGAGTGGTCGGATTGGGCGATCCATCAGACGGCAATTTAAAATCGCGCGTTCGGTTGGGCGACCTTCGCGTTTTATAAAACCGCCCGGGAATTTCCCAACCGAATATTGTTTTTCTTCATAATCACAGCTCAGTGGGAAAAAATCCATCCCGTCTTTTGGTTTTTTTGCCGCCGAAACAACAGCTAAAATTTCTGTTTTTCCATATCGAATCATCGCAGCGCCTTTTGCAAGCAGTGCAACCTCGCCAATCTCCACGCGTAGCGGTCGTCCGGCTATTTCAGTTTCAAAAATATTCATTCTTTTCTCGCTTTCTATTGTAATACCCTGAGATGGTGCTTTTACATCATTTGGTGTAAGGCCGCAATCTAAAGGGGTATAGGTAACTACATTGGGCTTGATGACCTGCAGGTAAAAAAAAAGGGCGGAATACTCCGCCCCAAATTATTTTCTTAAGCCTAATCTTTGGATTAGTTCACGATATCGGTTGATATCTTTGTTTTTTAGATAAGTTAATAATCGTCTTCGCTGGCCAACTAATTTTAGCAGACCACGTCGTGAGTGATGATCTTTTTTATGGATTTGAAGATGTCCGTTAAGATCATTAACGCGTGCGGTTAATAATGCAATTTGTACTTCAGGTGAACCGGTATCACCTTCATGGGTTTTGTAGTCTTCGACTACCTGTGCTTTTAATTCTTTACTGATCATTTAAAATCTCCTTGTTTCAAAATTTATCCATAAACCGAGTATTTTGTTGGAGTCTCAAAAAACTAAGTGAATGGTAATAACTTAGTAAGTATATCATAAACATTTATTCTTGTAAATGGATTATTCTATAAAATCTTTTCTGATGCACTCGATATCAATTCTAATTTGAGCGATTAAATCATCGATTGAGTCAAATTTAATTTCATCGCGAATTTTTTTTAAGAATTCAATGGTCAGCTCCTGATCATAGATGTCTTCATCAAAATCATAGATGTAGGTTTCAATGGAAAATGGATGTTTTTCAAAGGTTGGATTAAAGCCTAAGTTGGTCAATCCATTGAAGCATTTTCCCCGATAATGAACATGGCTATAATAGACACCGGTACTCGGCAAGATCAGTTTTTTATCGAGTTTGATATTGGCTGTGGGAATGCCATACTGGTGACCCAGCCCTTTGCCTTGAACGACCACACCACTGAGGGCATAATTTCGACCCAGAAAGGTTTTAACCTCATCAACCTGACCACAGCTGATCAACTCACGGATAAAGGTCGAGCTGACCGAGTGGGTATTGATAATAAATGGCGGCAAAATTTCAACCTCAAAGCCGTATTGTTTGCCCAGTTCTTTTAAGTCGCTGGTTGTTCCCGACCCCTTATAGCCAAAATTATAATTAAAACCGACCACCACCACCTTGACCTTGTATCTTTTTAGCAGATAGTCGGTGATAAATTTCTCAGGCGTTAGCTTCATCAGCTCTTCGGTAAAGGGATTCAAAAAGACAAAATCAATCCCCAGCGCCTTGATCATCGATGCTTTTTGATCATTAGAGGTGATCAGCCAGGGGGTATAATTGGGAAAGATGAGCTCCAGTGGATGTTCTTTAAAAGTCATCACCCCGGTCTTACAGCCCAATCGCTGGCCAATTTTCTTTATTTCTTCAAGCAATGCCTGGTGTCCAAGGTGGACGCCATCAAAAAAACCCAAAGCTAAAACAATTTCTTCGCCGTGATACGTTTTTCTTGTCATTGATTACCTCACAGTAGTTTTGTCGGTTTGATATAGTTGCCTTCATCGTGGGCAACAAACCGTCCCATGCCGATCAGCTGATCACCATCATAAAGACGCAGGGTTTCACCGGGATAAAAGTTTTCCATCGACGCTTCGATGTTCCACTGGAAAAGTTTATTGCCATTAAGTAAAAATTTGCGACCTTGTTCAGTTGCCCGGACGCATTGGTAAGACTCCAAGGAATAAGCCAATGGGTAGAAAAGCTGTTCTTGAGCGCCTTTTATGACGCTTGCTTCGATCTCGGCCAGGGTCAAAGCATCCTCAATCCTGAAGCGACCAACACGATGACGGATCAGGTTTCCCATACAGGCCAATGTCCCCAGGGCAGCCCCGATATCTCGGCACAGCGAACGCATATAGGTTCCCTTGGAACAGGTTACCATGATGGTCGCTTTTTGGCTATCTTCACAGAATTCAAGTAGCGTGATCTCTCCAATATGGACATCCCGCTCTGGTATCTCAACCGTTTCACCGTTTCTGGCATAGTGATAGAGTTTTTTTCCATTGACCCGGATCGCTGAGTAGATTGGTGGGGTTTGGCGGACATCACCGGTAAACGAAACCAGGACATGTTCAAAAGCATCGCGGTCAACCCGCTTTTGGCTTTGTTCGATGACGGTCCCGGATAAATCACAGGTGTCGGTTGCGAACCCCAGAACCACTTCCACTTGATAGACTTTGTCATGGTCGGTGATATATTCAACCATTTTTGTAGCCTGTCCGACACATAAAATAAGAACGCCCTGGGCATCGGGATCGAGTGTCCCGGTATGACCGATTTTTTTAGTTTTTAAAATCTTGCGGGCCTTAAAGACGACATCATGGGAGGTCATTCCCTTTTCTTTGTAGACGTTGAGATAGCCCTGGCAATGATTAACTTTTTCCATTTTGGCTCTCATAAACGGTCATCAGATCACGCTTTAGTTGATCAATATCGCCACTGAAATTAAAGCCAGCCGCCCGTTCATGTCCCCCTCCGCCGTATTTTAAGGCTATTTCGTGAATATCAAAGGGATATTTTGCCCGCAAAGAGACCCGATAGTGGCCAGCGTCAATTTCTTTTAATAGCGCCGTGATTGAAACCCCGATGGTATTTTGACCCAAATTGGCGACATCCTCAGTGATGTTGATGTTGCCACCATACTTGACGATTGTATCCTGATCTAAGATCATCATCGCGATCGGCATACTGTCTAAAATTTCCAGCGAATGGATCGCGGCGCCGGTCATTTTCATCTGATCGATATTCTTCTGCGTATGCAGTCGTTTGGAAAGATGGGCGTAATTGCTTTTGATGGCATACAATTCACTGGCAATTAAATGGGTGTCAACGGTCACATTAGAAAATTGAAAACTGCCGGTATCAGTGGTGATCCCAGTAAAAATGGCATCAGCCATCTCATCGTCAAAGACCACCTGCAGACCTTTTAAAATCCGAAAAACGATTTCGGCAGTTGCTCCGGTAATTTCGACAAAGTTAAGATCACCATAATGGGCATTGCTCTTATGGTGATCGATAACCAGTTTTGTTTTAGCCGCAGGCATTTCGGCTGGCGAAAAGGCAAAGCTGCTGGTCGAGCAGTCTAAAAAAATAATGACGTCGTAACTGTCCTTCAGTGATTGGTTAAAGCACTTAATTTCATCAAAGAAAAGCAACTTGTCTTCAAGCGGCATATCGATATAATAATCGACCGTTTTATTGAGTTTTTTTAACCCCTTGCCCATTGCTACTGCAGACCCGATCGCATCGCCATCGGGTTTTTGATGCAGCAGAATTAAAAAGGTGTGATTGTTTTTAAGGCAATCTAAAACAAGATCAGGAATCTTCTTCATTGGGATCCTGCAATTCTTTATCGCTTTTTAAACCCTTCAAAATCGATTCAATATGCATGCCGTATTCAATCGAGTTATCAATTTCAAAGCTCAGCGCGGGCACGGAATGCACCGTTATGACATGTCCGAGGCTGGATCTTAAAAAGCTCTTGGCATTATTTAGTAATTCAAGAACGGTTTTCTTTTGACTTTCATCCCCGAAAATACTGACATAAACGGTTGCTGTCTTTAAGTCAGGGGCTGCCTTGACCCGCGTAATAGAGACATTGCTGTCCTTGATGCGGGTGTCTTTCATTTTATGAATAATGATCAGGCTTAATTCGCGTTGGATTAAGCCGTTAATTTTTTCGTTGCGATGAGATGCCATTTTGTTTATCTCCTTCATGGGAAAGATAGGCTTACGCCTTATCTTTCAATTTTTTCCATGGTAAATGCTTCAATGTTATCGGCAACTTTTAAATCGTTGTACTTATCGATCCCAATTCCACATTCATATCCGGTATTGACTTCTTTTACATCATCTTTGAAACGTTTCAATGAAGCAATCTTTCCTTCGAATACGACGATGCCATCGCGAATAATCCGGACGTCATCATTACGGTTGATCTTGCCTTCGGTGATATAACAGCCGGCAATGGTTCCGATGCTGGGAATCTTAAATACTTCGCGTATTTCAGCATTACCCATGACTTTTTCCCGGAATTCCGGAGCCAGCATCCCTTCCATGGCTTTTTTAATATCCTCAACGGCATCGTAAATAACCCGATAGAGGCGAATATCGACTTCTTCGTTCTCGGCCAGCTTGACCGCATTTTTATCGGGTCGGACATTAAAACCAATCACAATCGCGTTTGAGGTGGCCGCTAACATCACATCAGTTTCGTTGATCGCGCCAACCGCACCGTGGATAATATTGATCCGCACCGCTTCGTTATCGAGTTTTTCAAGTGATTGTTTAATCGCTTCAATCGAACCCTGAACATCAGCTTTAATAATAATATTGACATCCTGGATATTGCCGTCCTGAATTTGACTAAAGAGGTCGTCAAGCGAAATATTAGATCGACGATGACGCTCGCCTTTTTGCATTTCTTTACGTTTTTCGGCTAATTGTCGGGCTTCTTTTTCATTTTCAAGGACGATGAAATCATCCCCTGCTGCCGGAATATCAGAAAGTCCAGAAATTTCAACTGGTGTCGATGGACCAGCTTTTTTAAGTCGCTTGCCCTTATCATCAATCATCGTTCGGATCTTACCATGGGTCGTTCCTGAGATGATCGAATCGCCAACATGTAAGGTTCCCTGCTGTACCAATAAGGTTGCAACCGATCCTTTGCCGCGTTTAATCTGCGATTCGATGACACTGCCGCGGGCTTCACGACCGGGATCAGCGGTCAGCTCTTCCATTTCAGACATCATGATGATCATTTCCAGCAGGGTTTCAATCCCTTCACCGGTTTTAGCTGAAACGTTAACGGCAATGGTTTCGCCGCCCCATTCTTCAACCACGAGATTGTACTTGGTTAATTCTTGTTTAACCCGTTCCGGGTCTGCCCCTGGTTTATCAATTTTATTGATAGCAACCAGAATTGGAACACCAGCGGCCTTGGCATGATTAATCGCTTCGATCGTTTGTGGCATTACACCGTCATCAGCGGCGACAACCAGGACTGCGATATCGGTAATTTGGGCACCACGGGAACGCATCGCTGTAAAAGCTTCATGTCCAGGGGTATCAATTACGGTAATCGCATGGTTATTAATATTTACGGTATAGGCACCAATATGCTGGGTAATCCCGCCAGCTTCGCCGGCGATGACATTCGCTTTACGAATGCGATCAAGCAGCGACGTTTTACCATGATCAACGTGACCCATGACGGTCACAACCGGTGGGCGAGGTATTTCGTTTTCACTTTCTTCTTCGTCGTATTCTTCGAGAATTTTTGAAACAACGTCTTCAATTTTAATCGCTTCAACTTCAAATCCTAATTCAGTTGCCACAATGGCGGCGGTTTCGAAATCAATTTCCTGATTAATACTGACCATCGTGCCGGAAAGCATCAGGGTTTTAATAACCTCGGTGGCACTGACTTCAAGGATGTCCGCTAACTCTCCGACAGTTAAGAACTCGGGAATTTCAAAAACCTGGTTTAACTGAACCGATTTCTTTTTCTCATCTTTAATTCGTTTGTAAACACTGCGGGCGGTTTTTTCTTTTTTACTGTGATCTCTGACCTTTGGTTGTTGACTTTGATTATTGGAAACCGGTCGTTTTTTATCGTCTGCTTTTTTCGGCACATTGCCCCCTGATTTTGGTTGATTTTTTTGTGGTGGTTTGCTTGGTTTTGCTTGTTTACTTGTATCGGTAGTCGTTTTTGGGGCAACTTGACTTGTTTTAGCAGTCGTCGTAACCTTGGCCGGTTCTGGCTTCTTAGCCGGTTTTTGATCTACTTTTTGTTCTGCTTGATACTTATCTTTATCGAATTTTTCTTCAAAATCTGATATTTGTTGATCAGTCAGGGCGCTCATATGGTTTTTTACAGGAATATTGTGCTTATTTAAAATAGCTACGAAATCTTTGCTGGGAATATTATATTTTTTTGCTAAATCGTATACTCTTAATTTTGACATATTATTCCTCCCTTCAATATTTAATTATTTCATTTGTTTTTTCTCTGACAGTTGCTGCCGAACAATCTCGACAACAGCACTTTCTACTTTTCTTTTAAATGCTCGTTCCAGGTAATTTTTGTTAAGGAATTGATCGACACAGCTTTCAGAGGTGCATATATACGCACCGCGTCCATTTGCTTTTCCTGTCGGATCAAAAAATATTTCTCCAGATTTATCTGATACAATTCTAAATAAGTCACGTTTATCAAACTTCGAATGACAGATAACACAGGTTCTCTGTGGAATTTTTTTCATTGTACCTCCCTGACATTGTTTATCTAAGCATTATAGCATAAAAAGCTATATTATTGATTAAAGCTTTAGTTTTCAAGCTCTGAAATATCTTTTAGTAATGACTCATCTTCTGATATTGATTCATCTAAACCATCGACTTCGGCCAATTCAAGTTCATCTTTTAGTTCTAAAAGAATATCGTCAAATTGATTGTTCGGTTTGTCATCAAGTTTATGTTGATTGACGTAATCGATTTTACTTTTAATGTCAATCTTCCAGCCAGTCAGTTTTGCTGCCAGGCGAACATTCTGACCTTCTTTTCCAATCGCCAGCGATAACTGGTAGTCATCGACGATCGCGACTGCTGATTTTTCATCTTTGTTGGCGATGATTTCGACTACCTTAGCGGGACTCAAGGCATTTGATAAATACTCTTCAATGGTATCACTCCATTTGATCACATCAATTTTTTCACCTTGCAGCTCATTGATAATATTCTGCACCCGCACGCCCTTTTGTCCGACACAGGCACCGACCGGATCAATGCTGGGATCATTGGCTTTGACCGCCACCTTGGTACGCGATCCGGCTTCTCGAGAAATCGAGACAATATCGACAATACCATCAAAAATTTCCGGTACTTCCGATTCAAATAAGCGTTTTACCAGGCCGGGATGGGTCCGCGAAACATTAACCTGAGGACCTTTGGTTGTCTTTTTAACCAGGAGCAGATAGACCTTCAGGCGCTGATTCAGAGCGTATTTCTCACCACTTGTCTGTTCAGAAGGGAGCATCACTGCCTCAAGTTTTCCAATCTCGACATAAACAATCCCTTTTTCAATCCGCTTAATGATACCGGTCATGACCTCATCCTGGCGCTTGAGGTAATCGTCATAAATGATATTGCGTTCCGCTTCTTTGATCCGCTGAATGATCAGCTGTTTGGCATTTTGGGCAGCAATCCGTCCAAAATCCCGGGGTCTTACTTCTTTTCTGAAAAAATCACCGATAGCATAGTTGCTATCGACTTCCCGGGCTTTTTCCAGGGAAATTTGGCTGTGATCATTTTCAGGAACTTCGACGATTTCTTTCAATGCAAATACTTGAATATCACCAGTCTCGCGGTCAACATTAATCTCAACATTGTGGGCATTGCCATAATTCTTTTTATAAGCTGTGGTGATTGCCGCCTCGATTGCTTGGATTAATTCTTCTTTGTCAATTGACTTCTCTTCTTGAATGACATCCAAAGCGCGTATAAATTCCTGATTCATCTTCGTTTTCACCGCCTTCCATATTATTTAAGAGGAAGGAAGAGCTTTAAAGTTCAACTCATCCAACCGATTTGCTTTGGCAATCTTACTATTTTCCAGAGTCAGCAGTTCACCGCTTTCTAACTCCAGGGTCAATTGATCAGTTTGATATGATTTTAATACCCCTTCAATATCTTTTTTCCCATCTAAGGGTGCAAAAAGATGAACGGCAATCTTCTTATCAAGATTTGACAAGAAGTGTTTTTCTCTTTTCAACGGCCGATCCATGCCAGGGGAAGATACTTCCAGAAAATAAGACTGTTCGATCGGATCCTGTTCGTCAAGTAGTTCACTGATTTGTCGGCTGACTGTTTCGCAATCATCCAATGAAATACCATGTTCAGAATCGATAAAAAGGGTCAGACACCAGTCTTTTCCTCTTTTTTCAAAGGTTAGATCGGTTAATTCATAGCCCAGTGCTTCCACCACTGGCGTTGTTAATTCTTCTAAAAAGAATTCTTTCGATACTTTTTTCATACATTTTCCTTTTTCATTCATTTTTTATCTTTGCTTTTATGAAGCTTTTTCACTTGGCAGCACGGTTATTGATCGCTACTCGAAAAATAGTTAAGAGTGGGTCTCCCCACTCTTAATGAAATACTATATAATTGAATACACAATTAAATAAATCATATCCCGAAAAAACAATTACACTTCTAAAATTTCTACTTCTTTTTCTTTTAGAATCGTTTCAATGTTTTTGATTTCTTCGTCCGTTACCTTCTGAATTTCTTTTTCACCTTGTTTTAAATCATCTTCGGTGATCAGTCCTTCTTTTTGCCCGTCTTTTAGCTCCTGAATGGCGTGTCTACGGATGTTGCGCATCGCGACCTTACATTCTTCGCCATATTTTTTGACCAGCTTAACCAGTTCTTTTCGACGTTCCTCGGTTAATTGGGGGATTAGCAAACGAATAATCTTGCCATCATTAGAAGGATTAAAACCCAAATCTGATTTTAAAATACCTTTTTCGATGGCTGGAATAGCGGTTGCATCATAGGGTTGGATGACGATCATTCTGGCTTCAGGTGTAGAAATGTTGGCTAATTGATTCAAACTGGTTGGTGAACCATAATAATCAACCACTACCTTATCAAGAATGCGCGGATTTGCTCGTCCGGCTCTTAAGCTGCCGAGGCTCTCATTTAGATTTCTAAGCGCCTTATCCATTTTGTCATTTGCTGTTGTTTTAATCTCATTTACCATCTTCTATACCTCCTGAATAATAGTTCCGATTTTTTCGCCCATTACGGCGCGTAAAATATTTTTCGGTTCATTTAAACCAAACACGAGAATAGGAATGTGATTATCCATACATAAGGATGTTGCGGTCGAGTCCATCACTTTTAGGCCTTGATTGAGCACATCAATGTATGATAATTCGGAATAGCGAATTGCATCTGGGTTAAGCAGCGGATCTGAATCGTACACCGCATCAATACTTTTAGCTAACAGGATGATTTCGGCGTCAATTTCTGCGGCCCGGAGTGCAGCCGTTGTATCGGTCGTGAAAAAGGGATTTCCGGTGCCACAGGCAAAAATAACAACGCGTCTCTTTTCGAGATGACGAACTGCCTTTCTGCGGATGTAGGGCTCTGCAATTTGTTTCATTTCGATTGCGGTCTGAACACGTACTGGCACGTCCATTTCTTCTAAGACATCTTGTAAACCAAGTGCATTGATACAGGTAGCCAGCATTCCCATATAGTCAGCGGTGGATTTATCCATACCTTCACCGCTTCGTCCCCGCCAAAAATTACCGCCGCCCACAACAATGGCAATTTCAACACCCAACTCAAAAACTTCTTTGATCTGGCTGCAAATTGATTCCACCGTTGGGGTATCGATACCATGACCGGCACCACCGGCTAATGCTTCACCGCTTAATTTTATGATGATCCGTTTGTATTTTGGTTCCATAAAGCCCCCCCTTTTCATTTTCTATATTATATCGCAACTACTGATAATTTACAATCTTATCAACGGTAAAAAAAGAACACAGATGTGTTCTTTTTCAGCGTTTAGGCGTTTAATTGCTTCGCTACTTCTTCGGCAAAGTTTTCTTCTTTTTTCTCTAAACCTTCACCCATTTGGAATCGCGCAAAACGTCGAATTTTAACATTTTCGCCGATCGTCATGATTTGTTCTTTAACCAGATCTTCAATGGTCAGGTCAGGATTTTTAACAAAAGGTTGTTCGAGCAAACAGATTTCTTTATAGTATTTGCTGACACGGCCTTCAACCATTTTGTCAACAATTTTCTCTGGTTTGCCTTCATTTAAAGCTTGGGCGCGAAGAATTTCTTTTTCTTTTTCAAGTTCTTCGGTTGGTACTTCTTCTTTGGTTACATAGGATGGGTTGGCTGCGGCAATATGCATGGCCACGTCTTTAACAAAGCTTTTAAAGCCTTCATTTTTTGCGACGAAATCTGTTTCACAGTTGATTTCGACAAGCACGCCAATTTTTCCACCCATGTGGATATATGATTCAACGATACCTTCAGCAGCAACACGACCTGCTTTTTTGTTGGTTGCAGCCAGACCTTTTTCTCTTAAAAAGACCATTGCATCTTCGATATTTCCATCGGTTTCGACTAAGGCTTTTTTGCAGTCCATCATGCCGGCACCACTTTTAGCTCTTAATTCTTTTACTAGTTTTGCGTCCACTTTTATCCTCCTGATTGTAATTATAAATTATTCTGCTTCAGTAACTTCAGCAACTTCAGTCACTTCTTCAACAACTTCGACGGCGATTTCAACTTCTTCAACAACCGCTGCTGCTGGTGCTGCTTCAATTTCTTCTTCGACTTGTTCGCCTTGACGTCCTTCAATAATTGCATCTGAAATAACAGAAAGGATTAAAGCAACCGCACGAATGGCATCATCATTACCAGGAATGATATAATCAATTTCATCAGGATCGCAGTTTGTATCAACGATGCCAATAATTGGAATACCCAGTTTTTTAGCTTCAGCAATCGCAATTCGTTCTTTTTTAGTATCAATAACAAAAATGGCTCCCGGAACACCCTTCATCTCTTTGATGCCGCCCAGGAATTTTTGTAATTTTTCACGCTGACGTTTTAGTTTAATGACTTCTTTTTTTGGTAGCAGGGCAAATGTGCCATCTTCTTCCATTTGTTCGATCTCGTTTAAGCGGTCAATTCGTTTGCTGATGGTCCCGAAGTTTGTTAAGGTTCCACCTAACCAACGATGATTAACACAATAGCTTCCGCTACGTTTTGCTTCGCGCTCGATGCTGGTTTGGGCTTGTTTTTTGGTACCGACGAAAAGAATTTCTTCGCCATTTTCAGCCAGTTCTTTTACAAAACTATAGGCTTTTTCGATTCGCTTCACAGTTTGTTGTAAATCAATGATGTAGATACCATTTCTTTCTGTGAAAATATATGGAGCCATTTTTGGATTCCATCGTCGAGTCTGGTGGCCAAAATGCACCCCTGCTTCTAATAATTGTTTCATTGAAACACATGCCATAATTTATTCCTCCTTGGTTTTTCCTCCATCCTCATCAATCAAGAACATCGACCTTAAGCAGGCACCTGATGCCTCTCAGAGAATGTGTGTAATACATACCTTCATATACTAGCACAGTCATAAGCTTTGTGCAAGTTTTATTTACAGTAAATAGCTTATTTAGAGCAGATATTTTTGGTAATTATCGCGCTTATCAGAGATATTGAAGACGCGTTCGACATAATTCATATCAATTGTAAAATCATCCTGTTCATATTCAGAAGCATAAAAGGAGATTTCTTCGAGAAGTTTTTCCATCACCGTGTGTAGTCGCCGGGCTCCGATATTTTCGTCATCTTCATTTTGCAGATAGGCTATTTTAGCAATGTGCTTAACTGCTTCATCATCAAAAATAAGATTCACATCCTCGGTTTTAATCAGTTCCTGATATTGTTTAATCACCGAATTCTCAGTATGGGTGAGAATCTGGATAAAGTCTTCCTCGGTCAAGCTGTCTAAATGAACACTGATCGGAAAACGACCCTGAAGCTCCGGGATCATATCCGATATTTTTGAAACGTGGAAGGCACCAGCCCCAATAAATAAGATGAAATCGGTCTTGATTGGCCCATATTTGGTATTGACGGTACTGCCTTCGACAATCGGTAAGATATCGCGCTGAACCCCTTCTCGTGAAACATCCGGTCCATGATTGTTGCCATTGCCGATAATTTTGTCGATTTCGTCAATAAAGATGATGCCATTTTGTTCTGCTTCTTTGACCCCCAATTCATTGACCTGATCGATATCAATCAACTTCTGGGCTTCCTGATTGGTCAGTATTTTTCTGGCCTCGGAAATTTTCACGCTCTTCTTTTTTTTCTTTTGGGGCAGAAAATCCCCCAGAATATCATTCATATTAAAAGACATACTGTCATTGTTCATCCCCTGCATCACGCCAATCGTTTTTGAGCCATCATCATCGACTTCAATTTCGATAACCTGGTCTTCTAACTGGCCAGCCTCCAATTCTTTGGCTAATGCTGCCCGCCTTTCTTTTTTTGTTTGCTCTTTTTCAGCATCGCCTTCCAATTCATATGGCGTTGGCCGAGTCGGTGGTGAAGGCTTGACAAAGATATCAAAGGGGGTTTTTAAGGTTTCTTTGACTTTTTTTGAGGGTACCAGTGTATCGAGAATGATTTTATTGGCATTCTTTTCGGCATCGGCATAAACCTCTTTCATTTTTTCCTGCTGGACATTGCGAATCGCGGTGTTGACCAGATCACGGACCATCGATTCGACATCACGGCCGACATAACCGACTTCGGTAAATTTTGTCGCCTCGACCTTGATAAAGGGGGCTTTTACCAATTTTGCCATCCGCCTGGCTATCTCCGTTTTACCGACACCAGTTGGCCCAATTAAGATGATGTTTTTAGGGGTAAACTCATCAATCAGATCAGCCGGCAGCAGCGATCGTCGATAGCGGTTTCTAATCGCGACGGCGACAGCTTTTTTGGCTGACTCCTGACCAATAATATAACGGTTTAATTCCGTAACGATTTTTTTAGGTGTTAATTCTTTCATAGCGATTCTTCCGTTTCTATAATACTTCAACAGAAATATTATTATTTGTGAATACACATATTTCTGAAGCAATTTTCAACGATTCATAAACCATTTCTTGGGCACTGAGCTTTGCATGACCCTTTAATGCTCGGGCTGCTGCCAGCGCATAAGAGCCACCTGAGCCAATCGCGGCGACATCATCATCGGGCTCAATCACTTCGCCATTTCCCGAGATAACCAGGGTTTCCTTGTCATCCATGACAATTAGCAGCGCTTCAAGCTTTCTGAGGATCTTGTCGGAACGCCACTCTTTAGCCAGTTCGACCGCTGAACGTTTGAGATTACCATTGTACTGCTCGACCTTGTGCTCAAATTTCTCACAAAGGGTGAAGGCATCGGCTACTGAACCGGCAAAGCCGACTAAGATTTTATCATTGTAAATGCGTCTGATTTTGGTGGCCTTATTTTTCATAATGGTTTTTTCGCCCATGGTTACCTGACCATCGCCAGCAATGGCAACCTGACCATTATGGCGTATTCCTACGATGGTTGTTGCATGAAACATATTATTTTTCTCGCTTTCTTTAATCAAGCCGGCTACTACTGCGCTGTTGGCGCTTTGTAACCGCAGTCTTTTTTATCACAATAGATTGATTTGCGCTTACCCAAGCCTTTTTGAAAAAGGGTTGATCCGCAAACGGGGCATTGGTCCGGAATGGGTAGGTCCCAATTCATATAGTCACAGTCCGGGTAATTGCTGCAGGAATAAAAAGTTCGCCCGGTTTTGGAGGTGCGTTTGACAATATCGCCGCCACAGATCGAACAGATGCCACCGGTTTTTTCAAAAAATGGTTTGGTGTTTTTACATTCCGGAAAACCGGGACAGGCCAGGAAGCGACCGTACTTGCCCTTTTTGATCACCATCCGGCGTCCGCACAATTCGCAGTCTTCGTCAGATTCGGGATCGGCGATAGTCACCGATTCGGCATTTTCCTGGGCATTGGTCAGTTCTTTCTCAAAACCTTTATAAAAGTTTTTAAGCAGTTCAATCCAGTCGGTTTCACCCTCTGACACTAAATCAAGGCGATCTTCCATCTCAGCAGTAAATGAAATATTCACCACATCACTGAAATACTCTTTCATCAAGTGGGTTACGGTAATACCCAGCTCGGTCGGTTTGAAATGCTTGTCTTCAACTTCGACATAGTCACGATTCTTAATCGTGGCGATCGTTGGGGCATAGGTACTGGGTCTGCCAATTCCCTTTTCTTCTAATATCTTAACTAATGATGCCTCGGTGTATCGCGCCGGGGGCTTGGTAAACTTCTGCTCTTTGGTCGTTTTTAGCCGCTCCAGGTCATCACCGCTGGCCAGTTCCGGTAAGATAGAATCATCATTTTTACCGGCACCCTTGCCAACCCGGGTAAAGCCATCAAACTTTTGGGTTTCCCCTTTGGTTTTAAAAATCAGATTACTGCAGGCGACATCGACATCGGTCACATAATATTGGGCGTCAGTCATTTGACTGCAGATCAGTCGTTCCCAGATCAGTTTGTATAAGCGATATTGATCCGGCTCGAGTGAACCGCGCGCTTGCTCCGGTGTCAGTCCAACCGATGCCGGGCGAATCGCTTCATGAGCATCCTGGACATTTTTCTTTTTTGCGACTTTTTTTTCAGTACCGACATAATCATCGCCAAACTGTTGCTTGATATAGTCTTTCGTCTCAATCACCGCTTCGTCAGCGATCCGGGTAGAATCGGTTCTTAAATAGGTAATCAAACCGGTCAAGCCACTACCCTTGATGTCGATCCCTTCGTAGAGTTGCTGCGCCAGCCGCATTGTTCGCTGGGTTGTAAAACCAAGCGCCTTATAGGCTTCCTGCTGCAGTGTACTGGTGGTAAAAGGCAAGGGCGGTTTTTGATAGCGGGTCCGTTTTTTTACGTTTTCAACGACAATTGCGTTTTCGGCTACCACTTGTTCTAAACGGGTCGCTTCTTCGGCATTTTCGATGGTCTTCTTTTTGCCATCTTCCGAATAAAATTTTGAAACAAATGATTTGTCAGTATCCTCTTTTTTTAAGAGCAGTTCCAGGTTCCAATATTCTTCTGGGATAAATGCCTCAATTTCCTCTTCGCGATCAACAATAATCCGGGTAACAACCGATTGAACGCGACCGCCGCTCAGTCCCTTTTTAACTTTTTTCCACAAAAATGGACTGAGCGAATAACCAACCAGCCGATCAAGGATCCGCCGCGCCTGCTGTGAATTAACCAAGTTAATATCAATGGTGCGCTTGTTCTCAATCGCGGCATTGACAGCCTTCTTGGTGATCTCATGAAACTCAATTCGACATTGGGTGCTTAAATCAATTTCAAGAAAGTTTGCCATATGCCAGGAAATGGCCTCCCCTTCGCGATCAGGGTCAGTCGCAAGAAAGACTTGATCGGCTTTTTTGGCAGCGGTTTTTAAGCTTTTCAGTAATTGGGCCTTGCCCCGAATTTTTATATACTCCGGTTTAAAATCTTCTTCTATATTAATACCAATCCGACTTTTGGGCAGATCAATTACATGTCCCATGGTAGCTTCAACTTCAAATCCTTTTGGTAAATATTTTTTGATGGTCTTAGCTTTTGCCGGTGATTCAACGATAACCAAGGTTTTACTCATTGACTACCTCCTTCTTTCTTAATTTTATGATGATTATTCTCTAAAATAGCCATATTATAGCAAATAATTCCACTTGATACAAACCTATGTAGTCGAATATAACCTATTGTCCTTAAATTAACACAATATTTCCGTACTTTATCACAATAATTTCCTCAATTTCCATCATCGTCAGTAGACTATTGACGCGGCTAACCGGTAAAGCTGAACAAGCAACCAGCTCATCGATCGTCTGGTAGCCCTTGTTGATCAGATCATAAAGCAACTGCTGATCGGGATCAGTCAGTTTTAGGGTTGGCTGATGGTTGTTATCAACGTTTTTATTGATCGGCTGATCAAAAATAATATAATCCTCAAGGATATCATTCGGCTCGGTGA
>NZ_CAKMJU010000097.1:0-2391 GCF_927416815.1 uncultured Acetobacterium sp.
TTCTCCATCTTTGATCTTTTGCAGGTTGTTTAAGTTGCAGGCAATGCCTTTATTGCCGTTGGTATTGAATGCATAGAAGTTAATACTGGCCCGGCCATAAACTCCACTATAGACTTCAGATCGGTCGATGATTTCCTGGCGCTCAGCATCCACGATGCCGGGAGCAGTGGTACTGTTGGCATTCAGGAAATAGCAGTTTTCATAGGCAGGATCATCGGGTCTTTCGGTATCACCGTCTCGAAGTGGTGTCTTTAGAACTGATAACGCCGGAACGCTTCGCCCCGTTCCCTTCAGTTTAGACTCACCTTCCTTGTAAGCTGCTTCAATTGCGGCTTTGATTTTTGCCACGGTTTTTGTGTTTGTCTTCGGAATGATGAGGCTGACACTGTACTTCGGGGTTCCGCCATTAATGCTCTTTGGCTCCCAAGTATTGACATAACTCCAACGGGTGTCGGGTCCGGTAATTACCTTCATGGGATTTTCATTTTTTACATTTGGCATCGTATTGTTCTCCTATTCTTCAATAAAATCATTTTTGGCTGTGTTCATTGCCGGTCGCTTGTCACTCTCCGGCACGAGTGTTGGTTTACCCTGAGGTCGGCAGATGAGCTGACCAAGGACTTTTTCAAATCGTTTCTTGCCAAGTATCGATGTCATGGCGGTTATACCCAGCAGTTTATGTTCATAGGGGTTAACTCCAGCTGCAACAACAGCCTCCGCAACCGCTGTTTCATCGATATACTTGCGGTTGGCACGGCCTTCGACCAGTTTCCAACCCGCCCATTCTTTACCGGAAATGGCTGCTTGTAGGGCAAACGCCTTAACATCCGATGCCCAAGATACCAGATCATCCACTTTCAAAAGAATCGCTTCAATTTCTTCATCTTCCAGGGTAGCAGGCGGTGCAAAATCGTAACGGGCCAGCTCCAGATTGCATTCGGCACGTTTTCTGCATGTCGCTTTTGCCTTGCAGAAATAGCAGTGTTCTCCAGATTCAAATTCCCCTTCGCCTGCATAGGCAAGTCGGGCGGCTGGAGCAAGAACATCATCGGCCCATTGCAGCAGTTCTGCTTTAGACAACGTAAAGGTGCTGATGTTTTCCCGTCTTGGTTGGTAAATTGTAATGTTGATGGTGTCAAAATCAAAAATACCATCAAATAACTCGACTGCCCCAAGTGAATAACAAAGCATTTGTGGATTGTTCTCGGCTTCCACCAGGATTCCTTTTCCATGCTTATAGTCAATTACGGACAGTGTACCGTCGGCGATAATCACACAGTCGCCAGTTCCAAAGCCTGACTCGACCCACCTGCTAAAATCCAGTCGCTGTTCAATTAATACTACCGGATCGGCGCAGGTTTCTTTGGCTTTGGCCACCTGCTCCATCACATAGAGAGCGTAATTTTCGGCACAGTCTTCCATTTCTTCATCGTAAAAAGATAGATCTGCCGTTGGATCCGTTATTTTGATACCAAGCATCGACTCCAGTTTAAACTGGCATAGGCTATGGGCTTCACTGCCCTGTTTGGCGTAGTCACTGCCCTTATCTGCGAAGTTTTCACAGAGTCTGGCCGATGGCGGACATCGGATCCAGCGATGACTTGATGATGCCGATAATAAGGCATGACTCCGGTCGGCAGTCTGTGTGCCTTTGCCATTAATCACTTGCTGCTTTTTCATTACAGCAACTCCGCATCTTTTAACATCGCCAGATATTTTTCCGGATCGATCTCCGACAGCTTGGATGCCCCGTACTTTGCCAGTAGATCTCTTACCGCCGCGGTATGGCCCATGCGCGATTTATCGGCAAGTACCGCCCTCACATCTTCCAGTTTGATTTTTACGGATTCTTCAAGATTCGCAACGATCGGTTCTTCCGTAGAAGCAGCTTGATTTGCCACTTCAACTGGGTCATTTTCAAGCATCGCATCAGCAACCGCCTGCAGGCTGTCAGCCAGGGATCGGACATCGGAAATGACATCAAGCAGTAGTTTTGTTCGACTCATGGCTTTTGCCTCCTCCAATCTGATGGATTTCCACCGTTTCAACCGAGGCTCCGGGAGTGAGTACCAGCACATTTACTTTTTCGCCAAACAAAAATTTTAATAATTTGTTTCGAACCTGCATTGACCCACTTTTAATAACGGAAGAAGTTCTGCCATCTGGTTGTGCAATACTAATTGACACCTTGTGTTTCAAACTCATTATTTTGTCGCTCCTTTCCGGGAATGTTTTCATTCCTCTGTCCATAATCGGGTAGGAGGCTGACCATTAATTGATCAGCCGACCTCCCACACCACCGTACGTACCGTTCGGTATACGGCGGTTCCAGAGTTTACACAGTTACTTGCAGATAATAATCATAAAAATTGGGATATCCTGCCCGCTTGA
>NZ_CAKMJU010000098.1:0-28412 GCF_927416815.1 uncultured Acetobacterium sp.
GTAACCGGATTCTGTTTTAGGGTTTCTCTGTCGTCAAATTCGACAGGAACCCCCAAAGCATCCCCGATTGCCAATCCAAAGATGCCACTCTTTATCATTTTTAACATAAGTCACCTCATTCGCTAAATTTATAATCGGGAATAGTATAACACAGTCGTTATTTACCAACAGACAGTAGTATGAAACCACTGTCTAGTTGAAAATTCTGTTGCGTAGTTTCATACTGTTGGGTCTTTAAGCAAATTCAGAATGTTATACTAAAAAAAGAAATCGGCCAATTTGATAAACAAGGAGGTTGTTATGAAAGCGGTGCGCTGTATGGTTGAAGGAAATAATTGTCTGATCAACGGGCTGCTTCGGATTGATGAAAGGGGCTGGGCGCAGTCGGTCGAGGTGATGAGGGCGGAACAGCAAGGTGTCCCCGGACAGGTGTTATATTGTCACAAGGATACAGTGCGTTTTTATGTGGTTAGAAATGAAACCGGCGAGTATGTATCGCCCCAATTATATCAGCCAAATAATAAAACCTATCACTATGACTTCCGCTCAAACTTGAAACAAATTCTGGCGGAACAGGAAGGTCCGGTTCTTTGGGGGTATTGCAGTACCGAAACAGGAGTGGTGGTCGTTCAGCCCGTCTATCAGTTTGCTTCCCCAATGAATTATGGTGAGCCTGCCGATACGGCAGTTGTTCAGAAAGATGGTTATTTGGGAATCATTGATATCTTTGGTCATATTTGCCTGGATTTTAACTACAATGGGATTCAAAACCTCAAGGAAATTGCGGTAGTTATGAAAGACGGTCGTTATGGCCTGTTTAGCCGTGGTGGTAAGGAAATGATTCCGGTTATCTATGATGAGCTTGAAATATGGGAAAATGACCACTGCTTTGGTTATGTCAAGGTTCGCAAAAATGGCAAGGCGGGTCTGATCAGTCTCAAAAACGAGATGATTTTGGATTGTCTTTATGATGAGTTGAAACATCGCGATCAGCATAATCACGATCTGGTGCATGAAAGCACCCCGGAGCTGGCTCATGAAACCCTTCCGTTTGGGCTGGTGATGGCTCAAAAAAATGGGAAGTGGGGAATGGTGAACCTCAAGAATCAGATTCAGGTTGATTTTTTGTATGATTCGCTGACCGGTTATGATATGCGCAAAAATCTGCTGGTGGCCTGCCGGGATGGGAAGAAAGGAATCATCAACCTTAACGGCCGTCAGATCATTGATTTTAGTTATGAGGACATCAAAATTTCACCGCTCCAGGACGATGTCATTGTGGCCCAAAAAAATGGAAAATGGGGGATGTTAAACGGCACCGGAGAGATTCGGATAGATTTTATCTATGATCAGATCCGGGATTACCAATGGCAGTGGGATCGTGCCATTGTTGAAAAAGGCCGATACAGTGGCATCACCGATTTTTCTGGCAATATCCTGCTGAAATGCCGGTATCGCTCGTTAAGTCCCTGTTTCTCCTGGGCGGCAAAAGAAAAATATAGTGGTTATTATATGGTCAGAACAAAAACCGGATGGGGAATTATGAATAATGAGTTTGAATTTACCATTTCGCCGAAATACCTTCGGTTCGAGGATATTTTCACCGAATTTCCGTTTTATAAAATGTGGGCAATTGATGACAGTGATGATGAAGATAAATATAATTTACTGAGTTTTAATGGAACCATTGGTTCTGGCTTTAGGTATGACCATATCCATGAATTACGGCAATATGATCGCAATAAAAGTGATTTAACTAAAGTTGTGAAGGATGGACGATTCGGTTTGCTGGATGGAACCGGACGAGAACTGGTTTCGCCCCAATATGACTGGATTGATCTGGAATACCAGGATGGTTTGGTCGTCATTAAGAAAAATGGTTTATATGGTTATCTGGATTGTTATGGCAATGAAGCGATTGAGCCGGTTTTTGAAGACGCCGAAGAATTTCATGAGGGGGTGGCATTGATTAGAAAAGATGGGCTTTACGGTTATATTGATGTTTGCGGCAATTATCTGCTGGCGCCTTGCCTGAAAAACAGAGCCCGAAGTTTTAAGACCTTTCTAAAGCAATTCCGGTCGAATTTTGCAGATGAAACCGGAAGTCGGGGAATTGAGAATTCGGAAGAAAGAATTGAATACTGAAGAAAATAAAGAAAGGTCATAAAAATTTCCTACCTGTACCAAATCTGTCCACTAGCATCTGTTATACTACAATCATTCCAATAAACACAGCTGTAAATTTTGGAATAATGGTCTTTGACAACAGAATATAACATACAAAATTCAAACGGTTTCCTTTTTTCCGTTTCGATATTTTCAGTACCATACTATTGTCTTTTATCCAGCAACCAATAGGTTATACTGCCATTATAAAAATTTTCAATTATCTTTTTTCTGTCTATCCATTTATTTCAATCATTCATTTCGTCTAAACACAAACTTTTTCAGTTAAAAAACAGAAGGCCGAGCGGCAACGATAAATGTCACGATACATTTTAGCGGTTAAAGCTACGACCAATCTTAGTACGATCTTAATCAGTGCTAGGGCTGACTATTAGCCTTGGTGATATTCTCAATACCTTATTTATTTTAGAACAGGAAGTTACCGATTAAGAAAATTTCAGGAGGTTTAAAATGAAAAACAACAACAATGCCCTTAATTTTAATGAAAAGCTGACACCCTGTCATGCGGTGATGATTGTTGATCAAGGTTTTAGCAGCCGCTTTGACACTTGCGAAGCCGTTATTAAGGATCACAAGGTCTATGCCTATACAAACAATAAAGGAAAGATTGAACTTCTGCCAGTCAGAGATACCGAATTTTTTCGTAGCAACGATTGGTTTGATGAGTATTCCGATCCGCAGCTACTGCTTCATTTCGAGCTCAACGGCAAGTGGGGTCTGTTTTCAATAAAAACCGGAGCAATTGTGATTGAGCCGGTCTGGGATTTTATTGGCCGGGTGACGACCAATTATCTCCATGTGATCAGCACCATTGATAAACTGGAGCTTGAAGTACAAAACGACGCGGTCGAATCGGAGCAATTTGACCATGTTGTCGAAATTGAAAGAGCAATCGCGGAAATACCCCAGGCCTTCCCAGAAACAGATATGGCTATCAGCGATGATTGGGAGCTCCAGAAAGAGTTTAAGTCAATGCGTGCATTGGATGGCGATCCCTTATTAGCTCGTAAAATTGTTTCGCCCTTGTTTAATGAAAATGGGAATCTTAATTTTATCGATTACTATGAATATTTGGAACATCTTGATTATGGTGGGTGCAAGCATGGGATGATTAACCGTTCCAACCTGGTTGTGATCCCAGTGGAATATGACTATCTCAGGGAAATCCTGATTGACCGGGAGAGTTGTTTTCTGGTTCAAAAAGGCCAGCTGATGGGTTTGCTGAGCGCAGAGAATAAATTTATCATCCCATTAGTCTGGAATGACATGGGCATCGTTCCCGATTTGTATGCTAAAGATGAAAAACTAATCATCGTCAGTCGAGATCAGCAGTTCGGAGTAATCGATCTGGAAAGCCGGGTCATTATCCCCCTGACTTACGACAAGATCGAAATGGCACGGATCGGCGAGACGGTCTATTTTAAGGTGCTGGCAAATGGCAAAGAAGGGATTGTCAATCGCAATAATGAGCCGATGATACCGATCAGATGGGATCGGCTTACGCCGCACAGCTTCTGGAATGATACCTTCGATTGTGACACCTTATGGGAGGGAGCCCTAGAAGCCATCATCTGTCTTGAAAAGGCGACGGAATTTGAAAGCCTGGCCGAAGCCATGGCAGATGATGGCAGCGACACCTTTAAGTTTGGCATCTATGATCTACAATTTAATCTGGTCTGCTCAGCAGAATTGGATGGCTATCAAATAGTTGATGAACGCTATGAATTTGCCGACTGCATTAAGATTCACAGCTATGTGCTGATCGGTAAAGGTGAGCAATACGGGGTTCTGATTGATGGGGTAAACCTGATCAGCCCGCCAGTGATTAGCTATGAAGCGGCGCTTGATCTGCTCAGACAACAGCAGCGAGCCACCTACATCAATGACTTCATCGATGATCTGAAAGAACAAGTGCATCAAATTCGAATGTCCTATGAATTACCTGATCGGGAAGGAAAGCAGATTGTTTATAAGCCGGTTTACTGGGAGTGGGAAGGGGGAACAATGACGGACTGGGTCGATGAAACAATGGGTTTGCGCAGAACAATGCCGTCAAAAGACCGGCTGGTAAGTGTTGCAGAGTATGTTGTAATGGTGCTGGAAGATCTGAAAGAGCAGGAATTAGCCGATAGTGCTAAAGGGCTAATGGCATTGATTGAAGCGGAACAATACCAGGATCTGGTCACCATGCTTGATAAAATGGTAAACCGGTTGGCAGCATTAAAATCATAAGGGTTGAGTAGTTGGATCGGTGGTAGATAAGGATTGAGACTAGGGAGGGTGATTATGAACAAAACTGAGTTTGAATGTCTGGGGAAAATTAAAGACAAAAGGAAAACCTATTTTTTGGTCAAGAAAAACGCGCAGATCGGTTTGCTGACCGCGGAGCACAAAATCCAGATTCCCATTGAATGGGATAAGCTGGAAATCAATAACCACTTTAACTTAGAGGATTTCTTGCACCTTACGATATTTGACAAAAATGAACCGGTTGTTATCATTTTCGCTCAACGCAGGCAAAAATGGGGCGTGATTGATCGCTATGGTGACGTGATCATCCCGGTTATTTATGACAGGATTGAGATCGTTGGCTTTGCAGGTAAGTTCTATTTTAAAGTTGTTGCTAATGGCAAAGAAGGGCTGGTCTGTTTAAACGAGAATATCTTAATTCCGGTAAAATGGGACCCGATCCTTCCGGTCAGTTTCAGTGGTCAAGAATCGGAACCGCAATTTTTATGGACCGGGAAATCGGATTGCCTGTTTTGCTTTGAATCCTATGGGGATTTGGAGAACCCAACAAATCCGCTGGTTCAGTATGACCAGGGACATTTTCAATTTGTCATTTACAACCGCTACTTCAAGTTAGTGACGCCGGAAATGTTGGATGGCTACGCAATAATCAAAGCGAGTTACCGGTTAACCAAACCCTTTGCTAATCTGACTTATATTCTGATTCGCAAACAGGATCGCTATGGGGTATTGAGCCAGGACATCAAGCTTGTTAATAAGCCGGTGCTGACTGAGGAAGAAGCCATCGCTTTGATCAGAAAGCAGCAGCAAAAAGATTATATCAAGATTCTGATTGAAAACATTAATGACGATTGCAAGAAAATCAACAAATATATTGAGCAGAATAAGATAGCGGCGAAAACCGAGGTTTCACAAACACAAAAAATGACTGGGGATGGATTAATCAGCGAGAGCACTATGGTAACCAAAGATGAGATCAAAAAAATTGCAGTTGCTATGGCTGATATGCTCACCGATCTGAGGGCGTTCAAGTTGGCAGCATGGGCCCGGAATATGGAAGTGCTGATAGAAAATGAAAACCACCAGGCGTTCCTGACAATCATTGGTGATGTGCTGGAATGGCTCCAATCACTAAAGGTGAAACCGGAATTGACATTCGAAAATAGACCCGTTATTGAAAAGGTAAGAGATCAGGATCTGAAACCCGAATATAACCGGGGATTTGCTGAAGCAATTTTAATCAGTGAAAGCGAATCCCAAGGCAGAAAGGAAGTGTTGAAATGATTAATCGTGCGGAGGAAATGCTGGCTTATTATTTCTGGATTTGTCTGGAAGGAATTGTAGCCTTGTGGTACTTAAAAAGTGATCATGAATTTGTCAATAAGATTATTGATGCGATGACGAAATGGGCGTTTAGTCCCAACTGCGGCGAGGAAGTGATGAAGGTCATCGATGCTGAGCGAAATACGGACATTGAGACCAGGATGATTGCCGATTTTTTTATCTATTTGATTGACAATGAACAGGACGGTCCCACCCCGGTGGACGTATTGTCCCGCTACCTCATTGAAAGCGAGATTAGGGAAGTCCAAAAAATTTACGAGTCGATGAAAGACCGGATCGAACAATCAAAGCAGGCATACTATCTCGACCATGACCGAGAAAAAGAAAGGGCGGTGCAAAGGCAGATCATCGGTGAAGGCCGCTTTAAAGAAGCGGAAAAAGAGGTGCCGATGCTGATGTTGTTGGGGGCTCTGATTAAACGGAATTTTCGGGTTTCGGAGTAGCTTAGATTTGCAAAGGATGGCGACAAGGGGATTAATGTAACTGTAAAATGGTAGAAGAACGTTCGTTGCGATTATCTTGACATTTGCACTGAGGCGTTTTTAGTGAAGAGAATACTGTGAATGGAGAGCATTGAAAGGAATGAATACGGTTAAATATCAAATTGAAGAAACAATCGATGCAGAAGCAGATAAATAATTGAGAAATTATAAAGATTTTTTTGACGGGGGAATAGGGATTTGGTATGATTGGGGAAAGTAAAAAATAATGGGGGTTATAATTATGTATGGTTTAACAGATAACTTTATGGTGAGCTTAAAAGAAGGAAAGTTTCGAAACCTTCTTGAGGTTGTGCAAAAAGATGATAGTCTCTGTATGACAATTGGTGATAACTGCATTAGATTGTATTATAGGGGAGGTAGCCTATTAAAAGAAATAACTGAGAATGATCTAAACTCAGATGCGATTAATTTTAAACGAAAATTTGATCAAAATTATTTTGAACACCAAGAAATCAATGGATTTTTCAAAGACAATATCCGCGAAGATCTCGAAAAAACAAAAACGATTGACGAGTTTATTCGCTTAATTCCTCGATTAAAAAGAGAGATGGATTTAAAAGGAACAAAAGCTGAAAGAGAATTTGAACAGTTGATTTTTAGAGAAAATAACTACAGTGGAATTTCAAATGATACGGACTATTTTATGGTGGATATGGAAGCATTAGACTGTGGGAATGGTAGCCAATTTGACTTAATTGCGATCAAATGGCCTTCTGAAAGCACAGCCAAGATAGCTTGTAAGCCGATAACACTAGCAATCATAGAAATGAAATATGGGGATAAAGCATTAAAGGGCGATGCTGGAATAGTTAAGCATTTCAAGGATATCGAAAACTATGCAAAAGAAGAAAAAATAAACGTAATGATTAAAAAAGCTGAAACCCAATTTAATCAATTAGTTGAGCTTGGATTGATTAACGTAAATATTGGTATAGTCAATGGTGAGAAGAAAAAGATAGTCGTTGACCAAATAAAACCTGAATTTATTATTGTGGCTGCGAATCATAAACCAATTGATATAAAATTGAAGAATGAACTGAAGTCAGCAATAGAAAAATACCCGGATATTCTTAAATATGTGGATGTTAAAATTGCAACGTCATCCTTAATGGGTTATGGTCTTTATCAAAAACAAATGATTGATATAAATAAGTATTTATCAGATGAGATAGATTAACAAACAAGGTTTTCGGAGGTTAGGGTTACATATACCTCATTCAGAAATCAAAATATTTCATTTGCGTTTGAAGCTTCGGATTCAGATAGGCTTAAAATCCAAACAGTTAAAACCAGACATGTGTTTTTGCACAAAATAATTTTAAAAACCAGAGGCATCCCTCCATTTGATCACTAGCCATCGTTGCTCAAATGGGGGTAACCCTATCAAAACATCAATGGTCAACGTCAACACACAGATGTATCATCGCAATGATAATGGTATAGAACAGTCTTAATACAATCGTTAAATTTGGTTTATAAGTTTTCCAGGAGGTCTAATCGATGAAAAATAAAAAAGTGTTCCTACCTGAATAGGACGAGGTGGAAGAACTACGGGATGATCATGACTACCTCGATACGAGCGGCGAGACTTTTTATCTGTTGACAAAAAATAAAAAGAAAGGTCTTGCCGCAAAAATGAGAACCGGATTCTGGCGAATCAATATGATTCAATTCAGGTTGTGCCCCAACTGGGATGGAATTGCAATCGAGTGGAACGGTATTTTATTGTAACCCAAAATAACAAGATGGGCGTTATGATGAGTAATGACAGAGAATGCATTCCGATTATTTATGATGAGATTGAGGATGTCTACGATGTCTATGATGGCGGCGTGTTTGACACTCGCTTTTTTATGGTCACCAAAAACAACAGAAAAGGGGTCTTGAATACAAAAAACGAAGTCGAGATCCCCATCATCTATGAAAACCTGATCAATGCCGGATTTGATGGCGACCCGTATTGCGATGAAGACAATCTTTATTATGTGATCGAAGAAAACGGCAAGCAGGGGATGATCAACAGAAAAAACAATGTGCTGATACCGGTTATTTATGATCGCATCGGTGAAAATGGCGGTTTTGAAATGATACCGATCGGCAATTATCTGTATATCAAAGTCATGAAAGATGAGCAGTTCGGCCTCTATAATATGCACAGGGAAATGGTGCTGCCGGCAGTTTATGATCACATTGAAGCATTAAAAATAAAGCGTCACAGAAATTGCGAACCCGCATTGATGGTGTCAAAAAACCACAAGACCGGGGTTGTTGATCTTAACAATCAAGTAATATTGCCAATTATCTACGATAAGATCGGGTATTTGCCAATTGAAATTGGAAACAAAACCGGGCATTATTTTTTTGTGGCAAAGGATCAGAAGAAGGGCTTTTTAGATATCCATGGAGAACCAATCATTCCCATAATCTATGACCGCTTAAAAGTGATTGGATCAGAGGATCGTGATTTGGTTAAATTCCTGGCATTAAAAGATGGAACAAAGCAAGAGATAATCATAAAAGTGACTGAATCAGACTGGCCGAAATAGAAAGTAAGGAAAGGCAGAGGTGTCACCCATGAACATCACCATCCACCGCGGAGCCAATCAAATTGGCGGCAGCTGTATTGAATTGGCCACTGAAAAGACTCGGATTCTATTAGACGTTGGCAAGGAATTACCCAGCCTTGACGAAACCGTTCCGGTCGAAACCGAACTGCTGCCAGGGGTTAAGGCCCTGATCGAGCAACAGGCCGTGGCTGCGGTACTGATTTCTCACAGTCACGGCGATCATGTGGGTTTAATCGGTCAGGTCAACCCGGCGATTCCGGTATATATCGGCAAAGGGGCTCTGCATATTTACAATACTACTGCACGGTTTACCGGGAGCCAGCCCTTGGCCAATCCGGTTGTCTTTTTTGAAAGCAGTCGCCCCCAGATAATCGGCGACTTCACAGTCACCCCTTATCTGGTTGATCATTCCGGCTATGATGCTTATGGTTTTGTGATTGAAGCCGGTGGCAAGACGGTGGTCTACACCGGGGATTTTCGGGATCACGGTAAAAAGGCCAAGGCCACGGCGTATTTTAAAAATCATCTGCCCTCGGGGATTGATGCCCTGCTGATTGAAGGGACGATGATGACCCGAAGTATGGAGGCCCTGGAAACCGAGGATCAGCTTGAAGAGAAAGCTCGTGAACTGATGCAGTCAAGCGATAAACCGGTACTTGTTTTGCAATCATCAACCAACATTGACCGGCTGGTGGGGATGTATAAAGCGGCCACCAAGAATAATCGAATTTTTGTAATGGACATTTTCACAGCCCATATTGTTTCCCAACTGGCGGCATCGATTCCCAAACTGTCGCCGTCCTTTGACAATATCAGGGTCATCTATCCCTTTTGGCTGACCCGCAAAATGTTTGAAAAAGACCACGACCATTTAATGAATCAGTTTAGCCGCTATAAAATAACTAAGGAAGAATTGGGACGGCGACAAGATTATTGCCTATTGTTTCGGCCGTCGATGCTGTCGGATCTGCAGCATATCGATCATCTTGAGGGAGCAGAATTGATCTATTCCCAGTGGAGCGGCTATAAGCATCAGAAAAAGATCAAAGCGGTGCTGGATTTTGCTGATCAGAAGACGATGACACTTACCGATCTTCACACCAGCGGACACGCTTCGGCGCAGGCCCTGAAAGCATTTATTCAGCAATGCAACCCCCGGATGGTTTTACCGATCCACACCGAAAACCCGGACGCTTTTCTGGAATGTGGCAATCGTGTCTACTTGCCCCAAGATGGAGAGCTAATTAGGCTTTAAAGAAAAGCTATCTCAAGTAGGCGGAATCAAAACATTTGATCCGGTGTTGAGCCAGACGCGAGTGGTCAGATCAAGAATTAAGCAGCAAATGATTATGAAAGGCGGATCATGGTGATGAAACTAAAAGTAACCGATAAGTTTAGCCGGCAGTTCCGTCTTTTTCATCTTTTTGCACATTGTGCAGACCTTCCCTATGATGATCTTAATACTTATATCAAGGTATCTCTTAAAACGATCCAACGGGATGTAAAAGATTTAAATGATGCCAGTCTCATTGATGTGCATTTCTCAAAAAAAGTAAAGGGCTATGCCTGGCGTGATCCGGAAGAGCGGTACTTAAGGCTTAATGAAGCAGGTTGTTTTCCACCACCTTGTCTGGGCCAGAATCAGGCCCGAAACCGGCATTTGTTAAAACTTAACCGCTTGGCTACAATTGTCTGGTACATTAAAAATGAGGATATTCCTTTTTATGAAAAACTTGGTTATGAAGATGAAGAGGATTATCAATGGGCCATGGAGGATCCGGCGGCGTATTTGAGTTATAACGACAGTTTTCCAGAAAAAAATGAAAATATGCATTATTACACCTATGTAGACTGGTATCAGGAGACCTTTCCCGAGTGCAGCCGCAGCACCATGTATCGGGACTTTAACGACTTGAGAAAAATGGGGCTGACCATCGGTTATAATGAGGTTGAGCGTTGTTATCAGCATGATTTTACTTTTTTTTACAGCTATTAGAAACATCCTGGAAGGATTCGCTTTTAAAACGATCAAACAGCCGCCGGAAGATCAGCCAAGATCTTTCGGCGGCTGTTTAAATGAGCAGTTATTATTAGTGAAAGCAGGATTATTCCCGGTTGTTGTTTCATACTATTGGCCTTTGTGCAAAAATCCCGCTGCTATAATGGCTTTAATAACATAAGCTTAAAGCTGTGTTTGATCAGAGATTTAAAACCACGTGATGGTAAGGGAGGTTCCAAGATGAAAGCTGAAAGAAATAAGAAAGTAGCGGAAATAATGTCAGTAACAGAAATTCCCTGTATGATAATTAACGGTAAGAATGCCGCACTTCAATGGCAGGGGAGTGTATCAGTAACGGCGGACGGTCTGTTTCAAAAGGTCGAAATGATTGGACATGGTGCACCCGGTCAATTTTCAAAACGGGATTCATTTGAGTTTAGCGATGTCAATGGGATGGTGCTATTTTATGTAACGAAGGATGACAAGGGAGATTACATTGAGCCCAAATTATACAAAGAGAACTTTTTAAAGGCACCCATTTGTGCGGGAGATACCCTGGAATATGTCTATTATCCTGAAATCGAACCGGAGGAAAATTACTGTTGTGGTTATTGTGAGTATGAAACCGGGAAGGTGACGATCCAGCCAATCTATGAGAATGCCAATTATTTTGTTCATGAAACCGCCGAAGTGATGAAAAACGGTAAATGGGGAACCATTGACAGAACCGGAAGAATTAATCTGGAGCTTGTTTATGACGAGGTGATTGGAAATCATGGACAGGTTTGTGTCGTAAAAAAAGATGGAAAAGTGGGGTTGGTCAGCAGAACCGGCAGTGTGATGATTCCATTTCAGTATGAGGCGATATTTGGCGGACGATATATCCATTCGGGATTGCTACAAGTATGCCGGGATGGCTTGTGGGGAATCGTCAGTCTGAGAAATGAAATCGTGATTGACATAGTTTACGACCGGATCGTAAGCTATGTGCGTTGCTTTTTTTCCAGTGGTATCCAGAACGAAATGGCCTCTGATTCCTTAAAGTATGGTTTTGTTTTGGCAGAGAAAAAAGGTCGTTGGGGTGTGGTTGATTTGCATGGAAATATCTGGGTTGATTTTAAGTATGAATCCTTGTCTTTTTATGACTTGCGGGAGCGGCTTCTGGTCGCTAAAAAGGATGGCCGCACTGGTCTAATCGATTGGCAGGATCATTGCGTGGTTGATTTTTTATATGAGGATATTAGTTATCGTCAACTCCAACCGGATGTGGTCGTAGCAAAGCAAAATGGAAAGTGGGGAATGATCAACCGCAATGGTCAAACAAAAATTGATTTTTGCTACGATGAGCTTAAATTTTGTGGTCACCAATGGAATCGCGCCATTGTGAGTAAAAATGATAAATTTGGAATGGTTGATTTTTGTGGCAATGTTCTGGTTGACCTGATTTATGATTGGATCAGTTTATGCTTTAGTGATCAACCTTACAGTGGTTATTTTATCGTCAAGCAAAATGATAAGTATGGTGTTATGGACAGCCGTTTCAAGCTGTGTATCCCGATTGAGTTTGATGATATTGAGGATGAATTTGCCCAGGAACCAGCCTTTAAAGTGATTGTCAGAAAGAATAAAAAATATGGCATCATCAATATCATCGGGAATATCGGCTCGGAGGTGATTTATGATAAGTTGAGAGCAAATGATTTTAGTGTTAAAAATGAAGATCCCAATCAGTATTGTTCCGATCTGGCCATCGTACGAAAAGACGGTTTGTATGGTCTGCTGGATGGATTGGGCAGAGAACTGGTGGAACCTCAATTCGAGGAGATGGACTATCATTTTCATCATGACATCATTGTTGTGAAAAAGGCGGGGCGCTATGGTTTTATCGATAAATTTGGGAACGCTGTGACGGAAGCGGTCTTTGAAAAAGCAGACTGTTTTAATGACGAGGTGGCATCGGTTAAAAAAGACGGAAAATATGGTTATATTGATCCCTGTGGCAATTATCTGATCAAGCCGAGTCTGGATTACCGGGCGCGATCACTGCGGGATTTGCTAACCCAAGTGGAAGCATTGATCAAGTCGTAATAGTGGAATAGACAAGGCGTTGATAAGTGCATGAAAATGATTGGAGGAATCAGGTGATTTATCATCTCGAGATTCAGGTTTGTATAAACCGATACGGCGATTTATGTGAAAGGAATAGTTTCTACAGCAACGTTTTCTTAGGTTATGAACAAGCGTTGCAGGCTGGTATTGAGGAGGTCAATGAGCGGCTTAAAAAAATTCAGGACAAGCAAATTGATTACCGGAATGATGAAATGGCGACTTTTTTTGAAGAACAAGTTTATTGCGATTTTGTCATTCATGAATTGATCATTATGGAAGATGTTGATCAATTTGAACGCAAAATAAGGCAACAGTGTTATAAAACAAAAATATTGGTCTCAGAAGAGACCGATTTGTATCAATTATGCAGAGACCATAGTCTCAGTATCGATTATGAACTTGACGATCAGGGGAATTTGATCGAACGCCATGAAATGAGACTGCAAGGATTGCGATACCTGAGAATGCCAAATGATTATCAAGAAAATGCCGGTCGTTTATTTTCTATAGGAGATGTTGTCCGGGTGTCTAAAAAACAGCGATTTGGTTCGGATGAGGTCAACTATTATCTTGTGGCAAGTGTGCCTGGCTCGTTAAGGACCGCTGACAATATCTTTAGCTGGGAAAACATTTACGAACTGGATTTTGTCTATCTCGAAGACGGAAAGCTCTGGATAGAATACGATACCTTTCATGAGTCGCAAATTGAAAGAGTCGAGGATGAATTAATATGTCAACAGGTTAGAAAATTATTCGCAGCGGCTGAATACAAAAATTGCGTTGTGATTAATGACTGAACAAATGATAGAAGTAATCTTTAAAGAAAATTAACCCCCCAAAACAGATAACGTTTCCAATAGTTATTTATTTAACAATCTTTTGATTTTGTGTTATAATTCAGAAAAGATAAAGTTTTACTAAAAAGTGGCCAGAGAGCAACGGCGATCCCGCCAAACAATGGCGGTGACGCTGAAGTCAATCTGTTTCTGAGTAAAGGTTTTGGAGGTCCAATCAATGATCAACACACACTTAAAAGAAGAAAAAGCGGAAATTTGTCTGGATGATGGGGTCAGAGAAATTAAACTCACCTGCAACACCTGCCCTCGACAATGTGAAATGACTCTACTAATGGAAGGGCTTTCGATATTGATGGTCAAAGATGATGGCTGTAAAAAAGGCAGTAAATTTGCCTATCGGGAAATAAAGAACCGCCGAAAACAGAGATCCCCCATCGGGATGAATTGTACCGGAATGGATCGCATGGAAAAAGCAATATAACCAGAAATAAGCTTTTAGAGTTCATATAATAAAAATAGAATTAACAAAAAGAGCAACCAGAACTGAATTTTTGGTTGTCAGACTGTCAAAAAAGATAACCCAGTACCGACAATTGTTACATCATGTTGTACGCATCGGAGCGGACACGGCAGAGCCTGTCCGATTCTTCGCGCAGGCAACGAGCCAATCACAAGCTTGCTTGTAGTTGGCGACTGCCCGCGACTAATGCGAAAGGAGCGTAGCGGATTTCGCATAGCGCGGCGAACAACAGATTAACAATTGGTCGGTACGGTAGTTTACCAACAACCTCGCAACCAGAACTAAGTTTTGGTTGTTTTTATTTTTTGCGGATTTTCATTATTTTATCTCTCAGTGATGGAATCACAGAAAATCGGGTAAGTATTTGTTAAGATTAAATAATAAATAAGACAAGTAAATATAAAAGAAATCAGGTGAGAGTAATGAAAGATGTAACCCTCTTTACAACCCAGACCTGCCCACACTGTAAAACGGCAAAGGCTTTTCTCAAGCAGAATCACATCCAATATGTTGAGAAGGACGTTAATTATGACGCAGCGGCCCAACAAGAAATGACCCGCAGGGGTATTCGCGGGGTACCCGCTTTTATCATTGGAGATGATGCCGTGATCGGTTTGGATCAGGCCAAGGTACTGGAACTGGTTGATCATCGGGTGGTGGCTTGTCCGAACTGTCAGGCCAAGTTGCGGGTGCCCACGGATAAGGGAAAAATCAGCGTCCGCTGCCCCAAATGCAAAACCAGCTTTGAAACAAAATGAGGTATTTTGATGTAATTCAGGAGAGACGATGATCAAAAATTAGTAATTACTAGAGCATCACTGACCAATCCTGCTTTTTTATTTAAGACCAGGTAAAACCCTCAACAACTAGGTTTGTTGAGGGTTTTATTTTATCGAATTTTTTTAAGATTTTTCAGTTTAAAGTAAGTAGTTTCTGGTAAGATGCCAATAATTATCTGACACAAGGCCAGGCCGACCAGCCCGCCGAGGATAAAGTGTAATATCGGTAGTTCGGAAATTACATTTTTGGCGAAAAAATTAATCAGATTAAAAATGGCAAAGAATAAAATTCCGGTTTTAAGTTCTTTTCTCATCTCTGTTTTCATTTTGAAGCTCCTTATTCTGGATCTGAATTCTTGTTTGTTCTTACTACTTTCGACTGTATCTCACCGATAAATAAACAAGTGCGACCATATCAGCCATCGCGAAAATTCCGATACTTCGAACAAGCCAATCAGGCATCGGAAAAATCAGCCAGTTAATGGCCATCAATCCCAGGTAGAACAGCATAATAATAGCCGCTATAGCAAAGAAGATACTTCGTTTCATCATTGGTCACCAGCCCTTACATGGTTTTCATACAATAAAGCTTGACCATCGCACTAACGGATAATTGGGCGGCCACAGCGATGACCAGGGTGTAAAACACGATAATGTTAAAATACCCGGCAATAATAGCGGCAACAATCATCAGGACGGAAGTAATGATAATCATTGGCGCCCCGGCTTTATTGCGAATTGCGATTAGCCACTCGTCATGTTCCTTGTTATACAATACTCTCAACTTGGATTCATCGTTGATCGCCAGGCTTAGCTTGATGACATCAAATATTGCCAGTCCGAAAATACTTACGATCAGACCAAACTGGAATCCAGCCACAAAACCATCTGAATGCGTTGCGGTTGAGTGATCTGTAATAAGTATTGAATAAACATTAAAAACGCCCAACACCATCGCAATAAATGCCATTCCTGAAGAAATAACAATTCTTCGTTTTACCTTTGTTCTAAATTTTTCCATGATCAGTCCTCCTAAAATTCATTTGCATCTGAAAAGTCAAAGACTTCTTCGATTGTCAGTCCAAAATAGTGGGCGATTTTATAGGCCAGCACCAGCGAGGCGGTATATTTCCCCACTTCGATGGAGGTAATGGTTTGCCTCGTTGTTCCCACTTCCAGAGCCAGTTCTTCCTGGGATAGTTTTCGCTCTTTTCTTAGCTCTTTTATTCGTGTTTTCATTTTGCACCTTCTGTTAATTTGCATAGCATACTTTGCATTATTAGTATAGTTTACTTTGCATAAAATGTCAAGTGAACTTTGCAAAAAAATAAATCGGCGTGAAATTATTTTTGACGGAAGCCAGAATCAACCATATCACGGCAGGAATTGATTTAAGTCTTCGCAATTTCATCCGAACCGGATGCAATTGCGAGGAAATAATGGTATGATTTAACCAAGAAATTTTGGATCATTAAATCGAACAACTTTCCCGACACAGTCGGGGGATCGGAGTAAGTATGAATTGGGATTGTTTAATCGTCGATGATGAAGTGGAACTTGCGAGAGCGACCTGTGAATATTTTGAAATGTTTGGCGTGACCTGCACCCTTGTGACCAATTTTGATGCGTGTGTCGATTTTATCGAAGACAACCGGGTTAAACTGATTTTGCTGGATATCAATCTGGGAAATGACAGTGGTTTTGAATTATGTAAGGCGCTCCGGAAAAAGACCGATGTGCCGATTCTTTTTATCAGTGCCCGGCAGAGTGATGATGACGTTCTGATTGCCCTGAATATTGGTGGCGATGATTATATCAAGAAACCCTATTCCCTGAGCGTCTTGCTGGCCAAGGTCAAGGTGATCATCAAGCGCTATGAGGCGGCGGGCCTAAAAACTGGGGGCAATGATGGGGACAGTGCTCAGTTAAGTGAGCAAGACAGCTACGGCAACTTGAGAATCGACAAGGATGCCATGAAGGTTTATCGGAGTGGAAAAGATGTCGGTTTTAAGACAAAGGAGTTCAAGCTCTTTTTATACCTCTATGAAAACAAAAACCGGGTCATCTCTAAAGATGAGCTATTTGCTAACATTTGGGGAGATGCATTTTTTAGCGATGGCACCCTGAATGTGCACATCCGTAAAATCCGCGAGAAAATCGAAGAAAATCCCAATCAACCCCAATATATTAAAACCATCTGGGGAACCGGATACATGTTTGAGACCAGCCAAAACAAATAGTCCCGGTCGCTATTATTTAGATAAAAAAATGTTCAGTTGAGGGAATCGATGAAAATAAGAAACGTGGTTATTGTATTTACGGTGATGTTATTGGTTGTTTATGTGTCGCTTATCAGCACGATTACGGCCACCCAGATTAATCAGGTCGATGTTACGGAGATTAATGGAATCGTTAAAAGCATCGAAAAAGACTGGGCCGATGGAGTGGCTAAAAAGTCTGGTACTGTTGGGGCAATGTCCTATCAGATCGCCCTGGTTGGGGATGAAAATTATCAGGCGCTTTTGTTTGACGGGATCAAGAATCGTCAGACCATCATCGATTTGACCGAACCAGCAGCTGATGGGCAGCTAGAACTACTGGGGAAGATCATCTTTCGAGCCGAAAGCAATGAAGAAGCAACCATCAAAAAAAGGCTGCTGATCAGTGTCACGATCACCTTTCTGATTGTCTTAATGATGGTTTATGCGGTTTTGGGGCTGGTACACCGATCGATTCTTAGGCCCTTTGGTGTTATGAAAGAGTTTGCCCGAAAAATTGCTGATGGTGATTTGGAGTTTCGCTTGCCGATGGATCGGGGTAATTACTTTGGAGCCTTTACCGAAAGCTTTGATTTGATGCGGGAAGAATTGAGAAAGGCCAGGCAGGGCGAATATCAGGCTAATATCAGCAAAAAAGAGCTGGTCGCCGAACTATCCCATGATATAAAAACACCGGTGGCCACCATTAAAGCCATCTGTGAGGTGCTAGCGATCAAGCTGGCAACCGTTAAAACAGCCGATTTGCCAGCTTTAACGGTAGCAAGGACGCTGACTGAAAGCATCGAAAAAATTGCCGTGATCGATGCCAAAGCTGATATCATTGATGCCTTGATTAGCAACCTCTTCCACGCAACCCTGGAAGAACTGGAAATGCTAAAAATCAATAGCAGTGAACAAGCCAGCACTGTGATTATGCAAATGTTTAAGGATATCGACAATTTCGGGAAAATCCAATTTAAAAATGATCTGGCCGAGTGCTTGATTTTTTGTGACCCGCTGCGACTTAGTCAGGTGATTGACAATATTATTAGTAATTCCCATAAATATGCCAAAACGGATATCGATATCTGGTTTAATCTCGACAAAACAGAAAAAAATCTGACGGTAAAAATCAAAGATTATGGAGTCGGGGTCGATCCTGACGAATGTCCGCTGGTATGTGAAAAGTTTTTTCGTGGTTCCGGGCAAACGGTTCAAAATACCCCGGGATCGGGCTTGGGTCTCTATCTGGCGCGACAGTTTATGGTCGGCATGGGTGGAAATCTCCGCTGTTATAATGAGGACGGCTTTGTGGTAGAATTACGGATCAAAGTGGTTTAGTTTTTCGATTTAAGAAACAGATAAGGAATTAGTAAGAGTTGGCAAAAGACCGGTTAAGAACATATCGCATATAATAAGGCCATGGAAAGCAAAAGCCGACCATGGTCTTTATCATCGGGATAAAGAAGCAATTTGTCAAGCAGGAGGAACTAATGGAAAATACAATTTTAAGGGCAGAAATGCTCAGTAAAACCTATTCAAACGGCAGCATCATGCAGCACGTCTTAAAAAATCTCAACATCGAAATAAAAGAAGGGGACTTCACAGTTATTATGGGTAGCTCAGGATCGGGCAAGTCGACCCTGCTTTATGCCTTGTCGGGGATGGACAAGCCGACCCTGGGAACGATCGATTTTAGAGGCGAGGAGATCTCCAAATATAACAATGACCAACTGGCTATCTTTAGAAGAAAGCATTGCGGTTTTGTTTTTCAGCAGATCTATCTCAATGATACCATGACGGTGCTCGATAATATTATGATCTCGGGCCTGCTGGTCAGCCGTGATAAAAAGACCATCGCCAGCCGGGCAAAAGAGCTGCTCCATCAGGTTGGCATGGATGATACCTGTTATGATAAGTATCCATCGCAGCTATCTGGTGGGGAAGCCCAGCGGGTAGCCATTGTCCGGGCACTGATCAATGCGCCGGAAATCGTCTTTGCGGATGAACCGACCGGAGCCCTTAACTCAACCAACGCCGTCAACGTATTAGATGTACTGACCGAGGTCAATGCCTCTGGCCAAAGCATCATCATGGTGACCCATGATATCAAAACTGCCCGTCGGGCTAACCGTATTCTTTATCTAAAGGATGGGGTCATCATCGACGAACTGAGTCTGGGAACCTATGTCAAGGACGATCCCAAACGGCATGGAAGGCTTCGGGAATTTTTAGAAAGTATGGGATGGTAGCATGAAGATCCTGATGATTGCAACCAACAATATTAAAAAGGCCAAGGTGGCCACCGCCACCCTGATGATCCTGATTGCCATCACTACCATCTTTCTCTATGTGGGAATCAGTGTGCTATCAAATATGGACACCTTTATCGATAAGAAAAATACCCAATCCAATGGCGCCCATATCATTTCGATAAACGATGGAACCCATAATCAGGAGATCCGCAACATTTATGAATCAATGGCGGCCTATTCCTACAGTGAAGAGGAAACAGGGATGATATCGATGTCGTCCGCATTTCAAAATATTGACGTTGGCGAAGAAGCCTATCGTATTTCCTCGATTTTTTTAAATCTTGATACGCCCCGGCAAATCTCGCGGGTGGATATCATTGATAAGGCCGATCAAATGCCCCAAAATGGGGTGATTGTTCCCTATATCTTAAAGGTGGTTAACGGCTATCAGACCGGCGATACCTTAAAATTGATGGTCGATGATGCCAGTATCGAGCTTGAGATTGCCGGATTTTATGAAGATCTGATGTTTGCCAGTCCTTCTAACGTGAGTATGTATAAATTGTATGTCGGCGATCAGCAGTTTTCGGAATTCCTTTCCCAAACGGCCTACGGCTCAAAATGCACTTACATGGCGGTGATTACGAAAAATATCAATGAGTCGGAATCATTTGAAACCCAAAGTGCCAAAAAAATTGAAAACATCCTACCAGAAGGTACCGGCAGTTACTTTACCCTCAGTTACGGAACAATGAAAACCGGGGTAAGTGTTTTTATCAACATTATTATGGCAGTGCTGGTCTCTTTTTCGATTATTATTTTAGTGATTGCGGCGATCGTGATTAAATTTTCGACCACCACCCATATTGAAAACAATATCAAGAATATCGGAACCCTGGAAGCGATGGGGTACACAAGCAGGCAGATCATTTGCTCGATTTTGCTCGAATACCTGATGATTGCCACCGTCGCTTTTGTGGTGGGACTGGGTGCGGCACTGTTGATTTCACCCATAATTACCAATGTCGTATCATCTGCAATCGGCCTTGGGTGGGCGACCGGGCTTGACCTTAAGGCGGTGCTGACAAGCCTAAGTGTGATCCTCATTGCGGTGCTGGGAATTTCTTATTTGAGCGCCTACAAAATCAAGAAAATCACCCCCCTAGTAGCCTTGCGCAGTGGTGTCCAAACCCATCATTTTGGGAGAAATAGGTTCCCGCTAGAGCGGACAAAACTAAATCTCAATACCGCCATGGGTCTAAAAGCCTTGATGCTTAATAAAGGCCAGAATGCCATTGCCGGGCTGATCATCATGCTGCTGAGTCTGGTGAGTGTATTTGCATTGGCAGCCTACTACAATTTTTCGGTCGATCAAACCGCGATGATCAAGCTAATCGGGTTGGAAACCGCCGAAGTGCAACTGACCGCCCTGGTGGATGAAGAACAAATATTTTCAGAAATTGCCGCGATGCCCGAGGTCGAAGACGTCATCAGGCTTAATTCTTTTGATGGGATGATCCAATTTAAGGGTCAAGAAAGCGGAGCTGATACCAGAATTACTGAAGATTACAGCCGGCTGAAAGTCAATACCTGCGTAAAAGGTCGGATGCCGGCACATGATAATGAGATTGCCATCACCAGCATTGTCCTTGGTAATCTTGGCGCCCAGATGGGTGATACGGTAGCGATTGATTATAATGGGATCAGCCAGGAGTTTTTGGTTGTTGGGGTAATTCAACATTTTAATATGTTGGGAAAAGGTGCTGCGATAACAACAGCAGGCATGAAAAAACTGGTGCCATCTTATCAAGAACAGAACCTCATGGTCTATCTGGCGCCGGGTCAGGAGACCGACAAATTTATCACCAAAATAAACAATCACTATGGCAAAGAGCAGATTCTTTGTAACAGCTATTTCGAATCGATTGAAATGATGCTAAAATCATTTGAAGCATCGATGAAAATTGTGGTAACAGCATGTCTGGGGATGATCGCCGTCATCATCGTGTTTATCCTATTTTTAGTGATCAGGGTACGGATTTTACGCGAGCGAACCCGCCTGGGGGTTTCCAAGGCGCTGGGCTTTACTGCCAATCAGCTGATTGGTCAAATTATAATTAGTGAAATGCCGGTCATTATTGGAGCGGCGGTGGTGGGCGCCATTGCCGGCTATTTTGCCACCAATCCGCTGCTGGCCCTGATGCTTGCGGCCAATGGCATCTTAAACTGTGATTTTTACGTCGATCCCAGCCTGGTGGTGTTCACAGCAATCGGAATCAGCCTGCTAGGACTAACAACGGTGCTGCTTGTTGCCGGCAAGATCAGAAAGATTAGCCCCTGTAAGATGTTTGAAGAAGGGGTGGATTAAAGTCAGGATTAAAGTCAGGATGTATCAACAAAACCGTTGAATCGAACATAGACACTTATTCAAGCGATGATGCCGTCTCCAGGCATCATGGCTTTTTTTCAAAAATGGATTAATTTTCTTGATTACTCTGATATAATGAAGAAAAGATTGGAATTGTAATTGAACTAATGAAGGGACGGTGCTTGAGATATGCCATTTGAAATCATCCGAAACGATATTACTAAAATGTCGGTCGACATCATTGTTAATGCCGCCAACACTGGGCTAAAAATGGGCGGCGGCGTCTGTGGGGCGATCTTTGCCGCCGCCGGGGCGGACAAGCTCCAGGCCGAATGCGATCAGATTGGTTTTTGTGCGGTGGGTGAGGCGGTGATCACCGATGGTTATCGGCTTCCGGCAAAGAAAATCATCCACACCGTCGGGCCGGTCTGGCAGGGCGGTGGTGCAGACGAGGCCAAGTTGCTTCACCGGGCCTATACCAGCTCCCTGCAGCTGGCGCTAGAACAGGATTGTAAAACGATTGCCTTTCCCCTGATTTCATCAGGGATCTATGGCTATCCCAAGGACCAAGCGCTAAAGATTGCGGTGACGGCCATCTCGGAATTTCTACTAAAACACGAGCTGCGAGTTTATCTGGTGGTTTTTGATAAAAGGGCTTTTGCTTTTAGTGAAAAGCTGTTTGCTGATATAAAAAAATATATTGATGACCATTATGTGGATGAACATCCTGTTGATGAACGAAATATTGAATTTGAACCCGACCTGCCCAAGTATAGTCGGGTGCGCACGACCGCTCCGCAAGAAAAGCTGGCTGAAAGTCAGCCCTTTATACCGGCACCGACGGTAGCAGTCAAAAGGAGTCTGGAGGATCTGCTGGGGCAACTCGATGACTCGTTTTCAGAGATGCTGCTGCGACTGATTGATCAAAAGGGCATGACCGATGTAGAAACCTATAAAAAAGCTAATATTGACCGGAAATTGTTTTCCAAGATTCGCAGTAAAAAGGATTATAATCCCAGCAAGGCTACCGCGATTGCCTTCGCCATTGCCCTGGAGTTAAATCTTGACGAGACCCGCGATCTGCTGGAGCGGGCGGGTTACGCCCTCTCCCACAGCAACACCTTCGATCTGATTATTGAATATTTTATCAATGGAGAAAACTATAACATTTATGAAATCAACGAAGCTCTATTCGCCTTTGACCAGGCTTTGTTAGGCGCCTGATTGTCGTTTTGAAAGCGACCAACGACCAGGCAAATCGTGTTATCCTTTGATTAACAAAGAAACGGAGGATAATACGATGAACACAAATCAAACAAATCAAGAAAAAACTACTAAAACGGAACTGGTCTTTATTCTGGATAAAAGCGGCTCGATGTCGGGTTTGGAAAGCGATACCATCGGCGGTTACAATGCCATGCTTAAAAAACAGCAACAAGCCCCTGGAATGGCTCGGGTCACGACAGTACTTTTTGATGATAACTATGAAGTGCTCCACGACCGGATTGATATCCAGGGCCTTGCCCCGATTACCGAAAACGAATATTATGTCGGCGGCTGTACCGCCCTGCTCGATGCGATTGGAAAAACCATCCACAAGATTGTCAATGCCCAACGCTACACCCAGCCGGAATATCGTTCTGATCAAGTTATTTTCGTGATTACCACCGATGGGTTGGAAAATGCCAGCCGGGAATATACCTATGAAAAGATCAAGAAAATGATCGAACTCGAGAAGACCCAGTATCACTGGGAATTTATTTTCCTGGGCGCCAATATTGATGCCCTTGAAACCGCCGCCCGGTTTGGGATTGATGCCGATAGGGCTGCCAATTATCATGCGGATGGTGCCGGCACCGAATTAAACTATCGGGTGGTTAGTGAGATGGTCAGTGAATTTCGGGCCTGCAAACCGATTCCCGCCAATTGGAAGGCGAAAATTGATGAGGATTTTGAGCAGCGGAGAAAAAAATAAAAATAGAAACAGGAGCGATTAAAAAGCATAAATGAATCACTATGTAAAGCTTATCAATGAAACAGTTGACTACATTGAAAACAATATCACCCGTACTATTAGTCTGGAAGAAATATCGGCTCATTTTTATGTTTCAGCCTTTCATTTCAATCGGATTTTTAAAACCGTCGTTGGGATCAGCCTGAAGCAGTATATTCTGGGACGAAAGCTGACCCAGTCGTTGGAGCGACTACTTGATGGCGATCGATCAGTTATTGATGTGGCTTATGACTTTGGTTTCGAATATCCGGAGGTATACAGCCGCGCTTTTAAAAAACAGTTTGGAATATCGCCCTCTATTTACAAAAAAGAGAAAGGCAAGGCAGACCGGGTTGAAAAAGTCGATATTGTCGAGCGGGAGATCATCAATTACAAAGGGAAGCTTGTTTTAAAGGAAAACTATCGCTATCTTAAAACCATAAAGCTACAGGGCCGAAGTATTGAGATCAACCGCGAGGGTCAAACCTTTGAGGATGATCTCAATAGCTTTGGGAGTCAATTTCTTGCCAAAACCGGCGAATGTGCCGGGCTCGATCACAGCTGTTTTTTTACAGTTGTTAATTGTCATGGAGACGAGGATACGGGATATACGGTATTTTATGGAAAGCAGACCAGTAGCAACAGTTTTAATCATGGATTGAAAGAGCGGGTGATACCAGCGGGGTGGTACGTGAGCTTTTCTTATTGCGGAGATATGTTTGATATTGGAGCAACCTTCGAAGAAGATTTGTACCGGTTGATTATGATCAAAGAAATTGAAATCAAGCCGGTTGGCATCGGGATGATCATTACCAGGTGGGAGTGCGCTCAAATTATGTCGCCAGCAAGTATGCAGCCGAACAGATGGTGAAGCAGAAAAGCGGATTAATCGTGAATCTCTCTTTTTTCGGTGGGCAGCGGTATTTTAACAATGTCGCTTATGGCGTCTGCAAAGCCACCGTCGACAGGATGTCAAAAGATATGGCCAATGAGTTGAAAGCCTATGGGGTGACTGTTGTTTCGCTTTATCCCGGAAATGTGAGCACCGAAGGGATGGTTGAGCTGGCTAAATATAATAAAGCAGTGGATCTGACTAAAATGGAAAGCCCTCAATTTGTCGGGCGTTGTATTGCAGCCCTTGCCGAGGATGAGCAGCGGATCCGAGAGACGGGAGAGATTCTGATTACAGCAGAATTAGCCGGTCAATATGGTTTTACCGATATAGATGGCAGTCAACCGGAATCGCTTAGAGCCCTATTATGGGAGGTCTGATAAAATACTGCCAAAAAATAGAGAGCTGGGGATTGGTGCCTATCAATCTCCAGCTCTATCTTGTGCGCGTGATTCATTTTTTAGTTCATGTTTTTCTTAGCGCGTATCCTAGCTCTTGAAATTTTAAATTAGCGCTGTTCAAATCTCGATTTAATAGCTTTTACTTCCAGTGGATGGCTCGGTTTTCGGTAGCCAGGGCAGCCTCTTTAAGTGCCTCTCCAACGGTCGGATGGGCATGAATGGTCGAGATAATTTCTTCTACCGTCGATTCCAGCCGCAGCGCCAGCGCCCCTTCGACAATCAAGTCGGTGGCTCTTGGTCCGAGGATATGGACACCAACAATTTCCTTGTATTTTTTATCGGAAATAATTTTAATCATCCCCTCGGTTGCGCCCATAATCAGTGACTTGCCATTGGCAGCCAGTGGGAATCGGCCGATCGAATAATCTTTTTCATGACCCCGGATATCCTCCTGAGTAAGGCCCACCCCAGCAAATTCAGGATTGGTATAGACACAGGAGGGATTGGTTTTTTCGTCATAAACGGCCTCATGACCCATGGCATTTTCGGCAGCAACTTCCCCCTGCTGAGAGGCTACGTGAGCCAGCATGGTTTTGCCCAGACAATCTCCGACGGCATATACATTCTCCAGATTGGTCTGCATTTTTGGATTCACACAAATCCCTTTTTTATCCCAGTTGATGCTGGTGTTTTCCAGTCCCAAAGTTGATAATTCGGCTTTGCGTCCAATTGCCACCAGTATCTTATCAGCGGAGAGATCACTCTCGTTATCGTCCTTTTTAATCTTAAGGGTTGTTTGGCGCTCATCACCCTGGGCAGATAATACCTGAGTACCCGTTAAAATTTCTATCCCATCTCGCACAAGTTTTTTGCGCAGCATTTCGCCCAGTTCACCATCCATAAGTGGCAAAATTCCCGGCTGCATTTCGACAATGGTCACCTTAGAGCCAAATTGATTGTAAACAGACGCCATTTCCACACCAATGACACCGCCACCAATAATCACCAGTCGTTCCGGTACATGATCCAAAGTCAGCGCCCCGGTGGAATCCAGGCAATTGGGATGATCAATACCGGGAATCGGCGGAAGCGCTGGTATCGAACCGCTGGCAATGATAATTTTATCCGGCCGCAGCTCGTCAGTTTTGCCGGATGCTTCAGTCACCAGCAAGACCTCATCATTTAAAAACTGGGCAGAACCGGTAATAATCTTAACCCCGTTGGCCTTAAGAAGGCCCTTGACGCCGCCGGATAGCTTGGTGCTGATCTGTTCCTTATGGGCTTGAATTTTTGTCCAATCATAACCGACTTCAGGAATGACTAAACCAATTTTTGCCGAGTTTTTAGCTTCGGTTAACACCTCGGCAGAATGGAGCAGCGCCTTGGTGGGGATACAACCCACATTTAGACAGGTGCCGCCCAGCTTTTCTTTTTCAATTAGGGTGACCTGGGCGCCCAGTTGGGCAGCCCGAATGGCCGCCACGTAGCCCCCGGGGCCACCACCAATTATTGCAATATGTGTCATCGTTTTACCTTCTTTCACAGCACTTAAACCAATAACAGGGCAGGGTTTTCAAGATATTCCCCAATTCGCTGTAAGAACTGAGCGGCCAAAGCCCCGTCAATGATCCGGTGGTCAGCGGTGAGACTCAGATTCATCATCGGTCGGATGGTGATTTGACCACCGATAACAACCGGGGTGTCAACCATCGCATCGATACCTAAAATAGCTAGTTCCGGTTGATTGATAATCGGTGAAAAAGAAGTAATTCCATAGGCTCCCAGATTAGACAGGGTAAAGGTGCCACCGGTCAGATCGTCCATATTGGTGCGGCCGGTCTTGGCCTCGGTAATCAGCTTTTCGGTTTCTTCAGCGATTTGAGAAAGCGACTTGAGGTCACAGTTTTTGACGTTAGGAACCAAGAGTCCTGAATCCAGACCGATGGCTAGGCCGATATGGGCATGGGGATGAAGAATCAAGGTATCATCAACCAGGCTACCGTTAATATGGGGGAACTCCAGCAAAGCCTGGGCACAGACTTTCATGATGATATGATTAAAGGTCAGCTTGAGACCCCGTTTCTCAAATTCAGGTTTTAAGCGTGACCGGAATTCTTTCAGTCCGCTGGCATCGACTGGCCGGGTATAGGTGACCCGGGGCGAGATGCTCCAGCTTTCACTCATCCGCTTGGCAATGGTTTTACGCATCCCTTTTAGTGGGATGCTTTGAGGGCTGGCATCGGGTGCTTGCGATTTCATCAGCAACGCTTCGACATCTTTTTTCATAATCCGACCATCGCCAGCTACGGTGCTTAAATCAAGGCCAGAGGAATCGGCCATTTTTTTAGCAACCGGGGAAACAGCAGTTTTTTTATCGGCTTTATCAGTCAGCGTATCAGTTGGTCTATAGTTATTAACATCATCCACGGTAATACTGCCCTTATTACCAGTGCCGGTGATTAAACCAAGATCAATGCCCTTTTCTTTGGCCAGTTTTTTAGCCAACGGCGAAGCATTGATCCGGCCGCCAGCTGTTTTAGCAGGGGTTTCGGCAATAGTGGGAGCATCGTCGATAGATGTAGCGGCATCTTCGACACCTGCACCACCACCGGCTAATAATCCAGAAATATCTTCGTTAGCTTGACCGATAACCGCAATCGGTTCCAGACAGGTAACGGTCGCTCCGTCAGCTTCGATAATTTTTAGTAGCACCCCGGCTTTGGGGGATTCAAATTCATTGGTCAGTTTATCGGTTTCGATTTCGCAGAGAATATCGCCTTCAGCAATGGGATCGCCCACAGCGACATTCCAACTGGCAATGGTACCTTCTGTCATTGTCAGCCCGAACTTGGGCATGACGATTAATTGTGCCATAATAACCTCCGTATTTTTGATTTTAATGAACTGCAACCTTGCGCAAGCAAGGTTACAGTTAGGTTGTCGTAAACTCCCGTACCGACCAATTGTTAATCTGTTGTATGCTGCACCACCCGAAATCCGCGATGCTTCTTTCGGGTAGGTCGCGGGCAGTCGCCAATTACAAGCGAATGCTTGTGATTGGCTCGTTGCCTTCGCGCAGAATCGGACAGGCTCTGCTGTGTCCGCTCTGACGCAAACAACATGATGTAACAATTGTCGGTACTACTGTATTCTTTATCGACAGTTTTGATCACCATCTTTTAAAAAAGGG
>NZ_CAKMJU010000099.1:0-3809 GCF_927416815.1 uncultured Acetobacterium sp.
GCGTCGCAAGGAGAACAAGAATTGTCCTTCGCTAATCATTCTATAATGATATTTAGCCTTAGGATATCTCAATTAACAATAAAAAATAAATATGTTTAGACCCGTAAAGTAATGGTTCTAAACATATTATACGAGGAGAAACACGATGAACAAGAAAAAAGGTTTGCTCGTCAAAATGCTGCTATCGATCGGTTTGCCGGTTGCGATTATCTTTGCGGTTGTCGCAGGCATATCCCTTTATGTCGTCAATCAGTCAATCACCAGAATCACCGTGGATGAATTATCAGCCCGGTCGCAGGCGGTTTCCAATGAAGTCGAAGGTTATCTAAACCGTTATATCGAGATTGCCAGCCAGATGGCTACCAATCCCGAAATTGAAAAACTGCTGGAAAAAACTACGCCCGGGATAGTTATTACAACGGTTGATACCTTTCCGCTAGTGAAGCAGGCAATGGATAATGTCAAAGCCACCGACCCAGAAAACATCAGTGTTTCCTGGATTGCCGATTTTGATTCCAGCCAGTTTACTCAGTCCGATGGCGCCTCATCTGATGCAAGCTATGACATCACATCGCGACAGTGGTATAAAGATCTCCAAGAAAAGAAAACGGCCTTTATTACCGAACCCTATGAAGATGCTGTGACCAAACAAATGATTGTCAGTGTTGTTGCCCCGGTATTTAGGCAGGGTAGCCAGGAAATGATTGGCGCGACCTGCTTGGATGTTTCTATTGATCAGATCAAACAGATCGTTGCTGACAATCAAATCGGTGAATCGGGATTCTTCGTCGTTGCCACTAACGGCGGCCTGGTCTTTGATCATCCCAATCCCGATTTTAACAACGGACCGCTAAGCGATACCGATCTGTCCGAAAATATTATTACTGCCCTGACCGATAAAACCACCGGCCCGATTACCTATGCTTCCGCCGGCACCCAAAGCCAGGGTTATGTCACCGAGATCGGTGATACCGGCTGGGTTCTGGCCTCTGGTTTACCGATGGCCGAATTCAACCAATCCTTTGCCACCATTCAGACGATGATGCTGGTGATCTTCGGATTGGGCCTGGTTGTCATCGTTGGACTAATCATTATTTCCACCCGCAGCTTTATCCGACCAATTACCCGGTTGGCTGAAGCGGCCGATCATCTGGCACTGGGAGCCGTCGATATTGACTACGCTATGGCCGATGACGCCAAACAGGATGAAATTGGTGAATTGACCAAATCCTTTGTCAATATGGCTGAAAATATCCGTGATCAGGCCGAAGCTGCTCAAAATATGGCACTGGGAGATTTATCCCTTGATATTCAGCCCAAATCGGAGGGTGATGTTTTAGGTAATAGTATGGTTTCGATCAAAAATGCCATTGGTAGTCTGGTTTCCGATACCATCATGCTGTCAGATTCAGCGATCCGCGGTGATTTTACCAAGCGGGCTGAGGTCAGCAATCATGCTGGCGACTATGCCAAGGTTATTTCTGGTATCAACCAAACTCTTGATACTGTTGTTGACAATATGTTCTGGTATGAAGCTATTATTGATGGTATCCCCTTCCCAGTTCACGTCACGGATATGAATATGAAGTGGACCTTTATGAACCGCGCCTTTGAAGATTTGATGATCAAGAACGGCGTTATTGAAGACCGGGTTTCCGCCTGTGGCATGGATTGTTACAATGCCGGCGCTAATATTTGTCAGACCGAAGGGTGCGGCATCCGGCGATTGGTGGATCAGGGTCTGGCTGACTCCTATTTTGAATGGGTAGGGCGAAACAACAAACAGGATACTGCCTACCTTAAGAATAAAAAAGGCGAGAATATTGGCTTCGTAGAAATCGTCACCGATTTAACCCCAATTATTCGGGTTAGCGATTATACCAATACCGAAGTCTCCCGCTTAGGGGATAACCTGATGCGCCTGGCTCAGGGAAATCTGGACTTTGATATGAATATCAGCGACGCTGATGAATATACCAGCGAGGTAGCCACTCAGTTTAACGAAATTAGCCAGAGTTTATCTGCCGTTAAAGCCTCGATTGGCGAGATGATCGATGGTGCTACGATGATCACCACTGCGGTGATTGAGGGTAATCTAAAGACCCGCGCCGATGCCAGTAATTTCCAGGGTGCCTGGGCGGAACTGGTCGGTGGCATGAATGCCATCCTGGATGAAATCAACAAGCCACTGGGAGAGGTGATGGTGGTGATGGAAGCCATCTCAAACGGAAACCTTCAGACCCGGATCAGCGGTGATTATAAGGGCGATGTAGATATCTTAAAACAATCCGTCAATACCACCGCCAGCCGTTTGGAAGTGGTTGTCCGTGAAATTACCGAAAAAATTGAACAATTATCCCAAGGTAATTTGGATATTGAAAATGCTCGCGAATTCCGGGGCGATTTTATCACCATCTCAAACGCCATTAATGTGATCATTGAGTCGCTAAACACGGTCATGAGCGACATCAATGTCGCCGCTGAGCAGGTAGCCTCCGGGTCCGGCCAGGTTTCAGCCGGAAGTCAGTCGCTGGCTCAAGGCTCCACCGAACAGGCCAGCTCGGTTCAAGAATTAACGGCTTCAATTGCAGAAATTGCTGATCAAACCAAAAACAATGCCGTAGATGCCAACAAAGCCCGGGAATTAGCCGATACGGTTAAGGATCATGCGGCCAAGGGTAACGCTCAGATGTCGCAGATGCAAAATTCAATGGTCGCAATCAATCAGTCATCCAATGATATTTCCAAAATTATTAAGGTCATTGATGACATTGCCTTCCAGACCAATATTCTAGCTCTTAATGCTGCTGTCGAAGCGGCTCGGGCCGGTCAGCATGGCAAGGGCTTTGCCGTTGTCGCCGAGGAAGTGCGCAGCCTGGCTGCCCGTAGCGCCGAGGCCGCTAAAGAAACCACGGCTTTAATTGAAGGCTCGATCGACAACGTTCAGGATGGAACAAAAATCGCCGATGATACCGCTGCTGCTTTGGACGACATTGTTGCTGGTATTGAGAAGGTCACTACCCTAATTGCCAATATTGCCATTGCCTCCAATGAACAGGCCACAGGGATTGCCCAAATTGATACCGGGGTGGAACAGGTTGCTCAAGTCATCCAGCAAAATTCTGCCACCGCCGAAGAAAGCGCTGCTTCTAGCGAAGAGCTTTCGGGACAGGCTGAACTGCTTAAACAACTGGTTGATACCTTTAAACTGCGCAGCAGCCGCAAATCAAATCAAGCTTCGGCAGCTGCACCAATAAAAGTCGAAGAAATACCAAGACCAGCTCCTGAACCAAGTATTGACCTGGGTGATATGGATAACGATAAGTACTAACCTCACCCATTTCTTCATCAAAACAGGCGCCATAACAGGCGTCTGTTTGTTTAAAATCATTCATCTGGCACGGCCAGATAATGACTTATTCTGTATTTAGAAATAAATCAAGCAAGACGACTGTTTTGCTTAACCTGTATGCATTTATGTCGATATATGAATATGAGGGTAATCGATTGCTGTGACGATAATCTGGATCTTTGTTGGTGTGAGTATTTGCGGTATTTCCCTTTATAGCAGTATTTTTATTGTAGCTATATTTATCTTTATCGTAAGTAGAAAAACAAAACCATCCGTTTAATCCTGACATGCATTTATCATTATATGTACCATTTAGAAAGCAATCTGGTAATATGTCAAGCGGTTATTTTTTAATGACAGAAACAAAAGATTGAGAAAGGGGTAACTTTAATAAACCCTGGTGTTTTCAAGAAAAAAACAGGTAAAAGAAAAAAGTATTTAGTTGATGTCAGCAACT
>NZ_CAKMJU010000100.1:0-22254 GCF_927416815.1 uncultured Acetobacterium sp.
TCGACCGTTTGCTTGTAGATCCCGTGGCTGAACGGAATCCAGGCCGAGGCAAGCATGTCGATCGTGCCTTCGCGCAAGCTCGGACAGGCTACGCCGTGTCCGCCTTGATGCATACAACATGATGTAACAATTGTCGGTACTGCTATATCACTATTGTTTAATGAATAGATCAAATTGATCAAGAATTAAGCCATGACTTCCTTGATGGCGTTGTAGATGTCCACGTCGTTGGGCAGGACAAAGTTTTCCAGATTGGGCGCAAATGGAATCGGGGTATCCAGGGCGTTGACCCGTTTGATCGGGGCGTCCAGATTAAAGAAACAGGATTCGGAAATTATCGCTGCCAGCTCACCGGCAAAACTGCCGCGTTTGACTTCTTCGGTAGCAATGACCACCCGGGTTGTTTTTTCAATCGAGTCAAAAATCATCTTTTTATCCAGCGGATACAAGGTTCGGGGATCGATGATTTCCACAGAAATCCCTTCCTTCTCAAGCTTAGCCGCCGCTTTAAGTGCTTCGTGAACCATTTTGCCGGTGGCAACCACGGTGATATCGGTTCCTTCCCGTTTGATGTCGCCGACACCTAATTTAATCGGAACAACTACATCATCGACATCGCCTTTCATGCCGTACATGGCCTTATGTTCGACAAACATTACCGGATCTTCATCATCGATGGCACTGAGCATCAGACCCAGGGCGTCTTGTGGTGTTGATGGATAAACGACCTTTAATCCGGGCACATGTGTTAACCAGGCTTCTAATGATTGGGAATGCTGGGCTGCGGCACTGACGCCACCGCCACCGGGTAAACGGACAACCATCGGAACAGAAATGTTTCCGCCGAACATATATCGCATTTTGGCTGCCTGATTGACTAATTGATCCATCCCAACGGTTAAGAAGTCAATAAACATCAGCTCAGCAATCGGGCGTAAGCCAGTGGCGGCCGAACCGACGGCACAGCCGATGATAACGCCTTCGGAAATCGGGGTATCGCGGACGCGCTTATCACCAAATTCTTCGAAAAGACCGGCAGTGACACCAAAACAGCCACCAAAAGCCCCGACATCTTCTCCGAAAATACAAACATTTTCGTCTTCTTGCATTCTAATGCGCATTCCTTCACGAATGGCTTCTCCATAGGTCATTTGTTTCATCTCTGTCGAACCTCCTCAACAATATCAAAGTAAATATCTTTTACCGCACTGGATAATTCCGGATAGGCACTGGCATTGGCAAACTCAATCGCTTCAGCAATTTCTTTAACCACGGAGTCCTGGAGTGCTTTTAGTTCTTCAGCCGTTACAATTTCGCTGTCGATCATGTGTTTCTCAATCCGTGGCATGGGATCTTTTTTCATCCACATTTCCTGCTCTTCGGTGGGTTTGTATTTACCGGCATCGCCTTCGAAATGGCCTCGTTGACGGTAAGTTTTACACTCGATGAGGGTCGGTCCCTGGCCTGTTCGGGCCCGTTTAACGGCTTCTACGGCAGCTTCGTGAACGGCAATCACGTCGTTTCCATCGACTGAGATGCCGGGGATGCCATAAGCGCTACCACGATCAGCAATATCTTTAATGGCCTGATGACGGGATTGACTCATGGAGATCCCGTAGCCATTGTTTTCGCAAACAAAAACAACCGGCAGTTTCCAGATGCTGGCCAGATTCATCGATTCATGGAAGGTTCCCTGATTGGTTGAGGCATCGCCAAAAAAGCAGACGCAGACCTGGTCTGTCCCCCGGTATTGCGCACTAAAACCGGCTCCAACAGCTAAATTATGACCAGCACCAACAATCCCGTTGGCGCCTAGGATGCCCTTGGTGGCATCGGCAATATGCATGGAACCGCCTTTACCCTTGCAGTAACCGGTTTCTTTTCCGTATAGTTCGGCCATCATGTATTTCAGATCGCCACCTTTAGCAATGATGTGGCCGTGGCCGCGGTGGGTACTGGTGATGTAGTCCGCATCGTTAAGCGCCTGGCAGACGCCAGTGGCAACAGCTTCTTCACCTAAATAGAGGTGCACAAAACCGGGGATGGCACCTTCGGCAAAAAGGTTCATGGCCTTTGTTTCAAATTCCCTGATCCGTTTCATGCGGATGTACATGTCTTTGATAATCGCTTTATCAAGTTTCATAAATTCAGTATTCTCCTTTTTTGTATTATCCAAAAATTTTAGATGACTTATCTGATCAAACAGGTTTCGGCAATACCCGTACCGACCAATTGTTAATCTGTTGTGACAATTGTCGGTACTTACTTTAGTTTTGTCTTGTAGTCTAAGATTTTGGATAACGTAACTAATAACAAGAACCGTGCCAACTTTAAGAATCAGTTGGATATTTTTTTAAAATGGCTTAAGCATGGGGTTTGATCTGGGCGAGGGATTTTTTGCACAAAAAAAAGATACGCCGGATTTCTTAGGCGTATCTCATATTTGCGAATTGCTTGTCTCAAAAATGTGAATATTCTCACATTTGAGACGAGTAGCGATAATCTTTGATATTAATATGGTATTTTTTAATTTTTCGGTAAAGTGAGGCGCGGCTGAGACCCATCATTTCGGCTGAGGCTTCGACACAACCCTGGGTTTCGGTTAAGATTTTTTCGAGGTTTGCTTTAACCAGGTCGTCCATGGTGGCGCTGATTATCGGTGGCAAGGCCTTGCTTTCTTGACCATACTTTGGTGGCGGTGTGGGCAGATAATCGCTTGAGATGATCGGCTCCGGACACAGGTAAAAGGTTCGCTCAATGTGATTCTGAAGTTCTCTGACATTGCCTGGCCAGGGGTGAAGCTTAAGTCCTGCCAGGAATTCTTTTGACAAGGTTTTGGTATGTTCAGGATATTCTCGGTTGAGGCGATCCAGGAAGTGGGAAGCAGCCCAGACAATATCATCGCCGCGAACCCGCAGCGGCGGAATGTGAAGATAAATCACATTGAGACGGAAATAGAGATCTTCCCGGAAGCTCTTGTTTTTAACCTCCTGCTCCAGGTTCCGGTTGGTTGCAGCGAGGATCCGGATATTTAATTTGCGTTCGCTTTGACTGCCGATTCGTGAAACGGTACAGGTTTCCACCACCCGGAGCAGTTTAGCCTGAACCTCTAGCGGCATTTCGCCAATTTCGTCCAGAAAAATCGTGCCGCCTTCGGCCAATTCAAACTTTCCCGGCTTGCCTTCGCTAAGGGCTCCGGTAAAAGCGCCTTTGCAATAGCCAAACAGTTCGCTTTCGACCAGGTCGCGGGGCAGACAGGCACAATTGACGACAATAAAGGGTCCCTGGGAAAAGGAACTGGCGCGGTGAATGGCATGGGCAAACATCTCTTTCCCGGTACCGCTTTCGCCTTCGATGAGGATACACTTTTTGAAGCGAGCCATCTTTTCGGCGGTTTTGATAATCATCCGCATCTGCGGGTTCTGGGTGATGATGTCATCAAAGGTATAGGTCGCCACGTTGCCGCTGACCCGGTTGACAGCGCTATGGAGGTGTTTGATTTCGCGGATGCCGATCGAGTAGCCTTGAGTTTTATCGTTTTCCAGAATTCGGGAAACATTGGCGCTGCATTGAATTTTTCGACTGCCGGTATGAGCGGTGACATCGGTATAATAACGGGTCGTCTCTTCGAAATCCCAGATTTCACTAGCAAGATCCATTTTCTTAAAGATTTTCTTAAAACCGAGTTCATTAAATTCATCCATGTTAAGTTGGAGGATTTTTTGAGCACCGACATTCATCCATTGGAGATTAAAGTTTTCATCGGTGACTAAAATACCATCTTCGGTGCTATCCAAAGAGGCCGACATCGATCGATAGGTATGGGATAGTGCCAGTTCGTTTTCAATACTGTAGGCTGCCGCCACGACAATCCCCAGGGTATGGGAGTGCAGCTTGTGACTTTCCCCGGACATGTTGAGCACACCGATAATATCCCCCTTGACATTGTGGATGGTGGTGGCCGAACAGGTCCAAGAATGATGGGGGACGCAGTAATGCTCAGCACCGACCACATGAACTGCAGTATCTTCATCCAGTGCGATGCCGATGGCGTTGGAGCCCACGGCTTCGGTGGTCCAGACGGTTCCTTTTAAAAAACGCAGCTCGGACGCCCGCATACTGACCACCTCATCGCCGATGGTGTCCAGAAGCACCCCGTTTTTATCGGTGAGAACCAGAACAAAGTGCGATGACAAAACGATCTCATAGAGATTTTGCATAATCGGCTGGGCGATTTTGATCAGTTCCTGGTTTTCGGCCAACACCTGCTGCAATTGCTGGGCATCGATGCTTTCGCCCTTACCACTGTTGATATCAATTTTTATTTTCTGGCAGTGTTTCCAGGAACGCTGGATAATTGGCCGGGTATTTTCATCCAGAATGTTATCGTCAACAAAGTTCGTCCAATTGTTTTTAAGTTTGTTCAGATCAGGTTCCATCTTAGTTAATCCTTTCTGGAAAGAATGCGGTAAAACGACGAGGGATTGGCAATTTTATGCGGAAAGAGAATTGGTGGTCGGGCTCAGTGGCAACAGTCAGTCATCGATGGTCACTGTAGATGACAAAGATTGGTGTTAATTTTACTGGTCTTGTTGATTTACATTATAGCGAAGATTTTAGAATAAATCAAAAATAATTATAAATAACAAGAATTGCTAGCATATCAGTTAGAGAAAAACACTATAGCTGTGATTTTGCTTGAAAAAAAAGGGGAATCTGTGTTATATTGAATAATTAATGTCAGTATTTGAGAGAATTAATCGCCTAAAGGATAGGATTCAGGAGGTCTCAATGGATATCGAAATGAGAACAATAAATCAAGCAGATTTAAAACAGGCGACAGAAATCTGGAATTTTATTGTCGCTGAAGCTAATAGCTTTCCTGGTGATCAGCTCCTTTGTGCAGATCAAGCAGCAGCGATGTTTGCCGACCAGACTGAGACGATTTGCGCCTGCTGCGGCGAAGAGGTGGTTGGACTTTATATTCTGCACCCCAACAATATCGGTCGCTGTGGACATATTGCCAATGCCTCTTTTGCAGTCAAAGAAGCATATCGGGGCAAGGGGATTGGCCGTCTGCTGGTGCAAGACTGCCTCACGCGCAGTAAGGAAAATGGCTTTAAAGGTCTGCAGTTTAATGCGGTAGTATCAACCAATTATCCAGCTATTACCCTGTATCTGAAACTGGGTTTTAAGATCATTGGCACCATTAAAGATGGCTATCGACTAAAAGATAACAGCTATGTGGATACCCTGGTTTTCTTAAAAAGCTGGTAAGCATCGGGCTCGAAAATTACGGGATGGAAAATAAAAAATCAGGAAAGTGATGTGATGACAATCAAACTATTACAATTGGATGAAAAGGACTTTGAAAAAATATATCAGCTGATGGAGCGCTCTTTTCCCATCGAAGAAGTTAGAAGCCGAGAAAATGCCAGAGCTCAGCTGCGGGATCCCAATTACCGTATTTTGGTTTCAAAAAACGAAACCGATCAAATCCTTGGATTCATTGCCGAGTGGAATCTGGGAGCTGTTATTTTTTTGGAACATTTTGCGGTGGATTCGAGCTTGCGGAGCGGTGGAATTGGTTCGGCGATGATGTCGGCTTATTTATCCGAGGCTTCTAAGCCAGTGATGATTGAGGTGGAAGACGAAAAAAACGAAATTAACCAAAGGCGGATTGGTTTTTATCAGCGGCTGGGTTTTCACCTGTCTGAATATGGCTATCATCAGCCGGTGATGCGGGGCGATGGCAGTAAAAAGATTGCCCTTAGAATAATGAGCTTTCCTCAGCCATTGACAAAAGAAGCTTTCGAAAATTTTAGACAGCAGGTATTTACCCAAATCTATAAGACGATCGATGCCTAGACAAATAAAAAGGATGGCTTGCCAAACAGCAAGCCATCCTTTTTTAGAACTCATTTTTAAAGCAGGGTAACCTGATTTTTACCCTTAGTTTTGGAATGGTAGAGGGCATTCATGTGATTTGTTTTATGAACTAGATACTCAGATCAATGTGCTGGATCGTTCCGGCGGAACCGTTTTCGTTGAGATAGATGCCGGTGCGCTGGAGTTGGCCATTGGTTTGATTATTGGCACCTTTTAGCGCAAAGCTGGTGCTGACGTTGCCCAGATAAATGGCACCGACGCCTTTTTGGCCGAGCGCCATTAACACATCATTGCCAGCGGCATCCTTGGACCAGATCTGCAGTTTATCATAAATGGGATCATTCTCGTCGATCCAATTATTGCCATCGGAATCATATTTGGCCAAATCATCAAAACCATTGCCGCTTTGGGGGCCAAACAGTTCACTGCCGTCGTTGATTTTCCCATCGCCATTCAAATCTAAGGCCAGGAAGCCGCTGCCTGGGCCAACAAAGGATACTTGATCAAGGGTGCCGTTAGCGTCAATATCAAAGGCATATTTCTGCTCAGTCAGTGAAGCGGTGTCGGTACCGAAATTGATAACCAGCGGGTCAATTTGAACAGGCTGATCGCCTGACTGAATTGTCAGATTGGATTGGAACATGAATTCGCGGCTGAGGGAAAGCTGCAAATTGATATTGATTTCCCGACCATCGGCCGTTTTCACCAGCGCCTGAGCCTGAAATGAAGTGCTTTGGGATTCATAATGGGTGATGCTCTGACTGTATTCAAAGCCGCCACCGGAAGAAGTGCCGGCATTGCCGCGGGGTTGCGTGCCAGCTAAGCCCTGCGCCCATCCGGCCGCAGCCGATAGTAGCGAACTTCGGCTGGCATAGGCGCCCTGGATGGCCTGTCCCATTTTGGGATCTTCCAGCGTTGCCTTTTGCGGTTTGACGAATTTTACTTTTTTTCCGGTTAGGGCTTCAATCATCCGCTTTAACAGGGTAAGCTGCTGTTCTTCTTTGCTGGTGAGCGAAGCGGTCTCATCTTCTGAGGTCAGTGTTGACACGGGGATTGGGGTGTTTAACTGAAGACCCTTAGCTTTTTCTGATATTTCAAGGGTATCGGTGCCCTTTGTCGGGGTACTGGATGTGGTGGTAGCATTACCCTGGGGACCCCAAACGCGTAGAGATTCTACAGTTTTGGTTGCTTCCTTATAACTGCTGTGGCTTGCCATTGCGACGGTTGAACTTTCGATTTTCATAAATCCACCTCCATGTTTTACGAAATGATCACGTCGCAAAATGACGTAATCCGTTAAATTTAATATCGACAGATTGAACGAAAAGATAAGTGATAAATTAAGTTTTGTCGATCCTTTCTCAGAGCCTCAGCCGATTGTTTGAGTTTCCGGCTGACAATCCCCTGACTAGGACAATCATGCGCCAATAATTTTGACGGAGATGAACAAAATTATAAAAATAGGGACTGTCATTTTTGCGTAATTATTGTTATGATAGGGTCATACGTTTTCACCAACAAAAAGATTAGGACAAATTAGTTGCGGCTTATTATTTTAGAAAATGAGCATTGATTAAAAAAATGAAAACGATTGAGCTGGCCTAAAACTGCTTATGACAAAACAGACAGAGATGGTGTTAAATGAAACTCAAATATAAAACAATGATAATTGCCCTGTGCAGTGCGGCCGTGCTTTTAGGGCTTACCTATGGGATTTTTTACGGGGTATTCTATGGCTATGTTGATGAAGCCCAGAAAAATCAGATCGACAAAGATTTTGAAATGGTTGAAATGATCATCGAGAATGAAAAAGAAAACCTGAACAGCATTCTGAAGGATTGGGCCTACTGGGACGATACCTATAATTTTATCAATGACCGCAACCCTGCTTATGTAACCGCCAACCTTAATGAGGAATCGCTCGAAAACCTGAGTTTAAATATGATGATTTTTATCAATCAAACCGGTGAGGTGGTCGGATATGGGGATTTTGGCCTGACAAATGAACAAACGGCTGCGCTGATGGAAAAAATCAGACAAAACAACTTTTATACCGGGCTGCTGACAGATGATGAGGATACCAAAACAAATCTGATGATTTTAAACGGACAGCCGTATTTATTTGCCTCCGGACGGGTTAATAATTCCAGCCTTACGGCAACAAGCAATGGCAGTATGGTGATGGTAAAAACCGTAGATGACGAAATGACCGCTTATATCGAGGCGCTAACCGGTGCTAATGTCGAATTGCGAGAAGCTGGGGAGGTCGTGAATGTTCAGGAAAACCAGATTTTCAAGAGAGACTTTGCGGGAAAACCCTATCTCACTGCCAGCCGACTGCAAGGCGATGGCAATGACGAAAAAACCATAGTGATGACAATTTCCCGAATTGAAGAAAACTATAGCTTTATAAAGCATCAGTTTAATCTGTTTATGGCCAGTTTTGTGGGGATACTTTTGTTACTCCTCAGTATTGATTATTTTTTAGTCAATCGTTATTTTTTTGAGAGAATTGAAAAGCTGATCGCCTTTACCAAAGAGGTGGGATTAAAGCGGGATACAAGGCTATCGATTGAAATCGATGGGCAGGATGAACTCAAAACCTTGGCGGTTTCGATCAACCAGATGCTCAAGGAAATTGATCAGGCCAATCAGAATATCAAATCGAATATCGCTAAAAGCAAAATCGACGAGCAGGAAATCTTGTTTTTGAGTTATTCTGATCCCTTGACACAGCTAAAAAACCGCGATTACATGAAAAGCCAGTTTAAAGTGCTTAGTCAACAACAAGGGGTGCATTATTTTATTATTATGTGTGATGTCAATGGTTTGAAGCTGACCAATGATGCCTTTGGCCATCAGGAAGGGGATCAAATTCTGATTGCTGTCAGCAATGTGCTCAGGCGGGTTTGTCGTCCAACGGATATCATTTCAAGGTGGCCAGGCGATGAATTTGTGATCTTGCTCAAAGCGCTTAACCAGGAGGAAGTCTGCCAAATCATCAAAGATATCAGCGATGAAATTGAGAAAATTCGTGTTTTTCATTTAAATGTTAGCGTCGCTATGGGTTATGCAGAAAGTAGTCCTGATCTAATAAGACCCGAAGATGTGCTAAACCTCGCAGAAAACCGAATGTATCGTAACAAACTGATGGAAAGCAGTAGTTCCCGGAATGCCACGATCCGAACCTTAGCCAGAACGCTCCATGAAAAAAGCACTGAGACTGAAGCCCATACGATGCGGATCAGTCTATTGAGTAAAGCGCTGGGAAGCCGTCTGGAACTGCGCAAAGATCAGCTCGACGAGCTCGAACTCTTATCCCTACTCCATGACATTGGCAAAATTGGAATACCGGAATATATTCTCGATAAACCGGCCAAGCTGAGTAATGATGAATGGGAGATCATCAAAACCCATCCAGAGATCGGTTACCGGATTGCCAAGTCAACCCCGGCACTTGAGCATATTGCCGACTATATCCTGGCTCATCACGAGAAGTTTGATGGAAGCGGTTATCCCAACCGGCTGAAAGCCCAGAATATTCCCTATCTTGGCCGAATCATCACCGTGGTGGATTCCTTTGATGTGATGACCCACAGCCGCAGCTATAAAAAAGCCAGTGACTTATCTTATGCCATCAAAGAATTAAAAGCCTGTTCCGGCACCCAATTTGATCCCGAAATTGTTAAGACCTTCCTTAAAATGATTGAAGAGGAAGGCCTGCCGGTAGAACTTGAAATTTCAAAATCGACCAATAATCTGGAAAACGAATGATTATAAAAAATTTAAGGAGGCAACAAATTATGACAGAAATGATTCAATTAGGGGCAATGGCTCCGGATTTTAGATTGCCTGATCAAAATGGCGAGATCGTCACCCTAAGTCAGTTTAAAGGAAAAAAGGTACTATTATCCTGGCATCCGCTGGCATGGACATCGGTGTGCACCGATCAGATGCGCGCTCTCGATCGTAATGTCGAGCGCTTTGCCGAAAAGAATACCGTGGTATTGGGTCTCAGTGTTGATCCCCAGCCCAGTAAATCGGTATGGGCTCGGGCTTTATCGGTGAAACACATCAAAATTTTGTCAGACTTTGTTCCCTTAGGCGAGGTGGCTAGAGACTATGGCATTTTTAGTGAAGAACATGGGGCTTCAAAAAGAGCCAACATCCTGATCAATGAAACAGGGATGGTCATCTGGGTGAAGAAATATGAAATTCGCACCCTGCCGGATGTCGAAGAAGTGCTGGGGAAAATGAAATAAGACAAAAAACGATTAAATTTTTCGAAACATTACCAGCTAAAGCAAGTCAATTTATTAATTTGTCGTTTTCAATACCCCGGGTAACTGGGGTTTTTTTGAATCGTTTGGGTATAAAAACAAACATACTTGAAATGAAGGGATAAAAAGCATGAGCAGAAAGAAAATCATCGTCATCGGGGCTGGGGTCAGCGGTCTGGCTAGTGCAGTACGGTTATTAAAGGAGGGCTTCGCGGTCGAGCTTTATGAGAAAAACGCTGAGGTCGGCGGACGGATGGGGGTCATCAGCGGAAACGGCTTTACCTTTGATCTGGGACCAACAATCCTGATGATGCCCCAAGTTTATAAAGAAGTTTTTAGTGTTTGTGGACGAAACCCCGAAGATTATCTTCAGATGGAGCGGCTTGACCCCATCTATAAGGTCTATTTTGGCGATGGTACCACCCATGAGGCGTCTTCAGAACTAAGCAGCCTGATCAAGACCCTGGAGTCGGTTGGTGAAACAGAAACTCAGGGTTATCTGGCCTATCTGGCCGATGTTTATAAACGCTATCTGGTCGCCAAGGAACACTTTATTGATCGTTCTTTCCGAAATACCAGCGACTTTTATAATCCCAAAACCCTGCTGGCGGGGCTGGGGTTGCGAACCTTTGATAACGCCTTTGATTCGGTAGGCAAGTTTGTTAAGGATCAAAAGCTCAAGGAACTACTAAGTTTTCAGACCCTTTATATTGGTATTTCGCCCTTTAATGGACCCTCGATCTATACCATTATTCCGATGATCGAACTGACCTATGGGGTCTGGTTTTTAAAGGGCGGGATGCGAGCGATGGCGATGGCGATGGAGAAACTGTTTCTCGAAATGGGTGGTAAACTATTTCTTAATGCGCCGGTCGAGCGCATTAATTTTGATGGCAAAGTGGCGCTTAGTGTCACCGTCGATGGCAAAGAGAAAAGCGCGGATGGCGTAGTCTGTTCGGCTGATTTTCCCTATGCGATGAAGGCGCTTTTGCCGGATGATTTCAAACACAAAAAATATCAGCCGGCCAAGGTTGAGGATCTGGACTATTCTTGTTCGGCTTATATGCTCTATCTGGGTCTGGATAAACGTGATTTTCCTGGCCTGAATGTTCATAACCTGGTTTTTTCGAAAGATTTCAAGGGTAACCTGGAAGATATTTTTGCCGGTCGTTATCCAGCCGATCCGTCCCTTTATGTTTATGCTCCGGCGTTGCTCGATGAAAGCTTGGCACCGCCAGGACAATTAGGTCTGTACGTGTTGGTGCCGGTTCCCAATTTAAAAGATGGACCGCTAGCCTGGGAAGATCCCGCCGTCATGGCCAATTACCGGAAACAAGCCTATGAAAAGATCCGGCAGGTCTTACCGTTGGCAGATTTTGAGCAACATGTCATTTTTGAAAAAACCTACACCCCGCTTGATTTCAGGGATGATTTCAATGCCCTTTTTGGAGCTACCTTTGGATTGCGGCCAACCTTGATGCAAAGCAATTATTGGCGCCCTCAGCCCAAGGCGATGCATTATCAAAATCTCTATTTTGCCGGCTCCAGTGCCCATCCCGGGGCGGGTGTGCCGATTGTGCTAACCTCGGCCAAGATTACGGTGGCGGAAGTGGTGAGGGATTTCAAATGATCGATGAAGCGATTCAAAAAGATTTAAACTGGTGCGAGACTCTGATTCAGCATAATTCCAGCAGTTTTTACCGGGCCTTTCGAAAATTGCCCAAAGAACAGGCGCAGGCAGTTTTTGCCATTTATGCTTTTTGCCGGATAGCCGACGATGCCATTGATGTCGACAACAACCCCGAGATGGTCAAAGCGCTAGCCGATAAGCTGGCCGCTTTTGAGGCTGGGGAAACCCCGGATGAACCGATGTGGCGGGCGCTGCGATGGGTCTTTGAGACTTTTCCCCTAAAAATTCGACCCTTTCAGGAAATGCTGATCGGTCAGCTGTTGGATGTTGATTTCAAGCAGCCAGAAAGCTTTAATAATTTGTTGGACTACTGCTATCTGGTCGCCGGAACAGTCGGCCTGATGCTTTGTCCGCTGTTGGCAAAACCGGTCACCAGCGAAGCTGAAAAATTGTCAGTGGAACTCGGAATTGCCATGCAGCTGACGAATATTTTAAGAGACGTAGGGACAGACTACCGCCTTAATCGTATCTATCTGCCAGAGGATCTAATGATCGCTTTGGGGGTCAACCCCGAGGATCTGGCCGGACCGGAGCCAACACCGGAACTGATAAGGCTTTGGGAGTGTCTTGCCACCGAAGCCGAAAGTCGTTATAATCGAATCAAAGCTAACCTGAAGGTATTTGACAAAACAGCGCGGCTGCCGGTATTATTGTCCCTGCTTTATTACAGTAAAATTTTAAAACGTTGTCGGAAAGCCCATTATCGGTTATTGGATCAGCGAATTTACGTGCCCAACTGGGAAAAGCTGATGCTTTTTGTGACCGCAAACGGACAGCTGTTATTGACCGGATTTCGTCAATAAGTTGTCGAGATAGGATGATCGGAATGGAAAATTTAATTGACTATAGTTTAGCAGCTCAAACAGGATCGACTCTGGAACATGTAATATTTATTTGCTTGTCCTTGGGAGGGGCTTTTTTTGCATACTGGCGAAAATCGTTAAGACCTTCAGCGGCTTGGGGAGCCTTTTTTTTAGCGGTAGCCTTATATCTGGCGGGCGGCCCCTTATTTTTTATTTTATTGATGGTATTCTTTTTAAGTTCGACCTTTTTGTCGCGTTTCAAAGCCAGTCTTAAAGATCCCATTGAGACCAGGATTCATGCCAAGTCCGGCGCCCGGGATATTGTTCAGGTCGGTGCCAATGGCGGAGCGGCACTGATTATGGCGGTGCCCTTTGCCTACTCTCAGAATCCGGCCTATCTGGTCGCGGTGGCGGCTTCATTTGCGGCCTGTAATGCCGATACCTGGGCTTCGGAAATCGGCATTCTCAGCCGTAAGCCGCCGGTTTCGCTAATCACTCTAAAACCGGTTAATCCGGGATTATCCGGTGGGGTTAGTGGGCTGGGTCTACTGGCTTCGCTGGGTGGTTCGGCGGTGGTAGCATTGACCTATGGCCTTTTTCAATTTGCCGCCGGAAATAGCGGGATGCTTTTATGGATGCAAATCGGTGTTATTACCATTGGCGGTCTGTTGGGGTCAATCATTGATAGTTTGCTGGGCGCTGCCATCCAGGCCAAGTATATCAGCCATGAAACCGGACAGTTGACCGAAAAACCCAGCGATAATAACAAACCCAACCGCTTGTATAGCGGGCTAGCCTTTGTCAACAATGATTTTGTTAATTTTGCCAGCTCCTTGCTGGCCGCCGCGCTGGTGTTAATTTTTTTTAAATTTCAGTGAGTCCAGGTACTTAGGGGTATAGCAAAAACTGAGGTATTTGAAAGGAGCGTAATGATGATCAAGCAAGCGTTTTTTCAGGGTAAAAACAAGCGGCGACGCTATTTTGAAGGCTGGTATTTTAAATGTATCAGTGCGGATCGCAAACATGCCATTGCTATTATTCCGGGAATGGCCATTGATCCCCAGGGCGAAAAACAGGCATTTATCCAAGTAATCAATGCTGTAAATGGTAAGACATGGTATCATCATTTCTCCTATTCAGAATTTAAAGCCAGATCAAACCGGTTTGATGTCGAAATAGAGAATAATAGCTTTAATGCCGAGGGTCTGTCTTTAAATGTCGAGACAAGGGAGGGCAGTATCAAAGGACGGCTGACCTTTGAGCAAATCCATCCTTTTCCCAGGGGAGCAAAGCATCCTGGGATTATGGGGCCATTTGGAATAATTCCCTTTATGGAGTGTTACCATGCCATCATCCATTTATACCATGAGATTAAGGGCGTGATTGAGCTTGATGGTGAGATTCTGGATTTTAATGGCGGCGTCGGTTATATCGAAAAAGACTACGGTCGCTCGTTTCCCAAAACCTACCTCTGGCTTCAGGCCAGCCATTTTGAAGATGGAAATGCTTCTTTTGTCTTTTCCCGAGCCAATATTCCTTTTTTGGGATTTGAATTCCCCGGTTTCTTTGCCTATTTTACTGACTTCAAAGCGATTACCCGGCGTTTTGCGACCTATAATTTTTCGCGGGTTGAAAAATGGGAGGTTGATACCGAAAAGGGAACCTGTGCCGGAGAGTTAGAAGGGCCAAATGGGTCGCTAGCTTTTAGTGCTCAGATGGCCGGCGGCGGTCGGCTTCGGGCGCCATTGGATGGCCTGATGGATCGCGAGATAATTGAGAGCATCACCGCCAAAGTTTGGGTGCGTTTGACAAATAATCAGGGAGATATTATCTTTGAAAGCTCCAGTAATGAAGCGGGGATGGAGATATGCATGGATGAAGCAGTTGTATCGAACCAAGAATCACAACCATAAAAGCCAATTATCTTGGAAAATCTTTAGCAGATGTTGCCTAAAATGTGTTTTATCCGGGATCGGACTTATGATATAATAAATCAAAATTTAATAATCGTTTTCAGGTGCCCCTTGGGGAGAATAGGAAAATAAGTGAAAAGCTTATACGGGCCCGCCGCTGTAAATTGGGAATTTCTGTCACGATGCCACTGTTTAAAAAATGGGAAGGCGACAGAGGTGATGATCATAAGTCAGAAGACCTGCCTGAGAATTAGATGTTGAGAGATGTGGAAAGTCTGCGCTTTATTAGCGTGGCTTTTTTTTGTCAAAAGATACGTTAGACAGCTTTTATAAAAGCTTGTCAGATAAGTAAGTGATGGGGTGGAGATAGAGTGAAAGCAGTTGTTTTAGAAAAGCCGGGAGAATTAGTTCTGAGAGAGTTGGAAATGCCGGTTTGCGGTGCCAGCGAGCTGTTGGTACGGGTCAGAGCTTGCAATATTTGCCGAACCGATTTAAAATGCGCGACGGTAGGGCAACGGGATCTTGTTTATCCCAGAGTATTGGGACATGAAATTGCCGGAGAAATTATTGCAAAAGGTAGCCAGGTTGCTCGTCATAGGGTGGGGCAGCGGGTTCACATTCATCCGGGAATTTCCTGCGGTAAGTGCCAATATTGTAAAAAAGGTCAGGATAATCTTTGCGATCAGATCAAAATTATGGGCTTTAATTTTGATGGCGGATTTCAGGAGATAATTAAAATTGATCAGAAAGCCCTAAGATCCAAGGTCGTCAATCTGATCAATAGTAAATATTTAACCTATGAAGAAATAACCTTTATAGAACCGCTGGCCTGCTGTGTTAATATTCAGGATCGTCTAAAAATGAATTACGATTCGGTGTTGGTGATTATTGGCGGAGGGCGCCTTGGTCTGCTAAACTTATTCCTTGCCAAAGCAGAGCGGGTCACTAAGGTGATCCTGATTGAAGAAAATGAGGGTCGCCGCAACCGTGGCAAAGCGCTTGGCTTTGATGCTGTTTTTAGTGGTCGTGAGCCGGACCTGTTAAACCAGCTCAAACGTTGCACCAATAATCGGGGCGTCGATGTGGTTATTCCCTGCTGCCCGGAACCAGCGGCTTTGGATCTGGCCGTGCAGATTTTACGCAAAAGAGGAACTTTGGGGTATTTTAGTGGTATTACCAAGGGTCAGGATGCTTACCCGGATATCAACCAGATTCATTATAAGGAAATTTCAGTGGTTGGATCATATGGCTGTAGTGTTGGACATAGCCGCAAGGCCAAGGCCTTTCTGGAATCAAAAAAAGTATATGTAAAACCGCTGATTTCGCGTCGGGTTGAGCTAGAAGATCTGGCGACGGGAATGGATTATCTAAGAAATGGTGATGGCTATTCAACGATTGTCGTGATGAATAAATAGTTAAAAAACAAGGAGAAAAAAATGGAAAAAACAATCAGTAGCAAAGATTATGGGCAGGTGATTACGAAGCTAATCAATAAAGAAAACCTATCTAAAGATAATTCCAAGCAAATGTTTATGGAAATTTTAAGTGATAAACAAACAGCCATGCAACAGGGCGCTTTTTTAGCGGCACTTAGTGCTAAAGGGCCGACACCAGAGGAAGTGGCTGGAAGCTTTGAAGCCATTTACGAGGTTGATACCTTCAAGGTAGAACCGGTCACCGAGTTTCCGATTGTGGATAACTGCGGCACGGGGATGGATAGTTTTAAAACCTTTAATATCAGCACTGCTGCATCGATTATCGCAGCCGCGGCCGGCATTCCGATGGCCAAACATGGTTCTCGGGCCTTGACCTCGGTATGCGGAACCATCGATGTACTGGAAGCATTGGGGATCGACATGGATTCCAAAGTGGAATTGGTTAAAGAAAGTATTGAACAAGCTGGTATTGGGATCTTTAACGGGATGAGTCCGGAAGTTCATCCGGTGGCGCTGGGACGGGTTTTATCGCAGATTTCATTTGGCAGTGTGCTAAATATTTCGGCCTCGTTGGCTAATCCGGCACTGCCTCAGTATGGGGTTAGAGGGGTTTACTCGAAAGAAATGTTGGCCTTTGTGCCTCAGATCATGGCGGAGATTGGTTATAAACGAGCCATTGTTGTCTATGGCGAAGTTGGCGACCAATCGATTGATGAGGCGTCAACCATCGGAACCACCTATCTTGCCGAGCTGAAAGAAGATGGTACTGTGGAAAACTATTCATTTAATCCACAGGATATGTTGATAACTCCGGGAATTGTGGATGAAATCCGCACATTTGACTCGGTCGAAGCGTCTGCTTTGTGTATCGTTCGGCTTTTAAAGGGGCTAGAAACAAAAACCCGCGAAGATATTGTTGCCTTAAATGCCGGTCTGATTCTTTATTTAAGAGACAAATCGCCAAGTATTCGCGAAGGTTATGAAATGGCACTAGAACTGATTCATAACGGTGCGGCCTGGGAAAAATTGAAAAGCTGGGTTAAGTATCAGAATCGGGATGGCATTCAGGGACTGGCAACCTTAGCTATTCTGGAAGAAAAGGTTATCAATTAAGATGCTTCTCTATGCCTTAAAATCACATGAAGGTTATCTGAAAATGGCTGAAAACAAGGACTTTAGCCTGGTTGGCATCAATAAAGCCAGTGTTTATCCGGAAACCGAACTGGTGAGGCTAAAAGCACTCAAAGCGGACCTTCAGAAGCAGCTGCCGAGCCTGCGGATTATTAAAATAACGCTTACAGAAACAGACCATTTTGCTTAACTAAAAGTCGGACAGGATTCCCTTTACTATCAAGCAAACAGATGATATGATATGAATAGAAAATTTAATTGCAAGAACCTTTCTCGTTGAGAAAGGTTCTTTTGCCATCTTGAAAGATTCTTTAGCAGAGAGAAATGAGAGCTGGCTAACTTATCCACAATTGTCTATAAAATCAACACAATTGTGGATAAGTTTGGATCTTTCCCCAGATCGATTAAGATAAAAAAATCACGATTTGCGATTAGCTATTAGATAGAAGATAAGAGGAATAATATGCATAAGTTTGAAAATTGTTTGGTCGTCGGCATTTCGTCGCGGGCGCTTTTTGATCTGGAAGAAGAAAATCAGATCTTTAATGAACAAGGCGTCGATGCTTATACCAGGTATCAGATCGAACACGAGAATGATCTGTTAAAACCGGGAACCGGTTTTGCCTTAATCAAGGCCTTGCTAAAGCTTAACCAAATCGGTTCAGCCGAGCGCAAGACCGAAATCATCGTGATGTCCCGAAATAATGCCGATAGCAGCTTGCGGATTTTTAACTCAATCAAGCATTACCACTTGGATATCACCCGGGCGGCGCTAGTCAGTGGCGCGCTGCTGTCGCCCTATCTGGAGGCCTTTAACACCGATCTCTTTCTTTCGGCCAATGAGGAGGATGTTCAGGAGGCCATTAACGCCGGGGTTGCGGCAGGGATTATTTACACCCAGCATCTGGCCTATGATGAGGCCACCGAAATCGACCAGATCCGGATCGCCTTTGATGGCGATGCGGTGCTATTCTCGGATGAGTCTGAACAGATTTATAAAAGTCAGGGTATCGAAGCCTTTCAGGCCAATGAAATCAAAAATGCCAAGAATCCCCTTCCGGAAGGTCCCTTTGCCAAGTTTTTAAAAACCCTCTCGGCGATTCAGCAGGCCTTTGATAAAAGTCGGGCGCCGATTCGCACCGCCCTGGTCACCGCCAGAAATGCTCCGGCTCACGAGCGGGTGATCAGGACCCTGCGAGCCTGGGATGTGCGGATTGATGAAGCTTTTTTCCTGGGCGGGATGAGCAAGCAGGAGGTACTTAAGGCCTTTGGTGCCCATATCTATTTTGACGACCAGGCCATCCACACCGATGCGACCGCGGAGTTTGTCCCTTCAGCCCGGGTGCCGTATAAGAATAATGAAGTCAATAAGGAACAGGAATAATACAATGAAGTTTGAAGTCACTGCAAAACTAACCAAACAAATTGATGAGATGCGTTATTTGACGGCCGAAAATGCCTGGCGCTATCGGAGCATCTTACGCTTTTTTTATAGCCAATCCGAGAAAATGAAGAACTGGCTTTATAAGGAAGAGGTTTTTGCAGCTCTGAAAGAGTATGACGAATTCGTGAACTACACTCTGGAGCAATGCAAGCAGGATCTCGATGTGCTATTGTCCTGGAAAAATCTTTCTGCCTATCAGGATACCGCCAAGGTCGCCACGGTTGAGGAATTCAAGAATAAACAGTTTCGTTATCAGATGACACCCTACAGTGTCGAAATTGAGCGGCTGACGATCCGGTTAGAGAATCTCTCAATTGAGAGTGCTTCACTGGAACCGACCCTGTTGGAACGGCTCCGCGAAGAACTCAAAAAGCTGCCCCAGGTGGCCAGACTTAGTGAAAAAGAAGCGGGCAGCTGGTGGAGTGGGGTCAACAATGATTTTAAACGCCTCAACCAGAATTATCAGGACTATATCCGCGATCTCTATTCCATTAAAGCCGAGGAAATGATGAAAACCAAGGCCTTTATGGTTTTCAAGGATCGCTTTATTGAATACCTGAGAGACTTTGTCAAAGGGCTACAAAACCATGCCAATGCCATTGAACATATTCTGACCCACCTTCCGCCCAATGCGGTCGAGGCGGTTTTGACCAAGGCGATTGCATATGAACTGTCGATCCCACGAATTGAAGCCGACATCGATGCCGCCGGCATCCGCGACAACATGATTGGCCGCTGGGACAATCTCAATGCCTGGTTTTTAGGTGAACATGGCAACCCCAGCGAAGCCGCCAAGCTGCTAGAGATCACCAACGATATCATCCGCAAAATTACCCGTTATGCCGCCCAGATTTCAGAGAGCCGCAGCAGTGCGATGAATCGCAAGGAAGAATACCGGAAGCTGGCTGAGCTGTTTGACGCCTGTAATGACATCAAAGAAGCCCATCAGCTGTCCAGCCTGTCCTTTGGCCTTTTTCAGATGAAGCACTTAAAGTCTGACCAGTTTAGAGAAACTGAGAGCATCAACAGCCAGATCTTTGAAGAAATGCCGGCCAGCACCCTGTTAAAGCCACGGGTTCGGGGCTTTAAGGAAAAAGCCCAGCGGAATCCGATTCGCAGCCATGCCGAAAAAAAGGCCGCCATGAAAAAAAAGATCCAGATGATCCGCGAAATCGAGAAAAAAACGATGGCCAGTTATCTGCTTGATGGCTGCATAGATTTTGAAAAACTGCCGGTGATTGAGGGCCATGTCCGGACTACCCTGCTGAAATGGCTTGGCAAGGGGATCGCCAGTAGCGATAAAAAAGCAAAAACCGAGGATGGCCGGATCTTTCAGGTCGAGGTCCCGGGGGATCGCCGCCGTCGCTGTCTGTTGCGCTGCGACGATGGCAATCTTGAAATGCCGGCCTACGTGATTCGCTTTTTGGACGAGGAGGTTCAGGATGAAAGAGCTTGAAATACTGCTCGACCAATACTGGGTAGTTAAGGATGACAACAAGGACTTATTTTATCAGGTTAAGGACAGCATCCCGCAGTTTAAGAATTTCTTGAGTGACAAGCTGGGTTATGGACTGGTGATCAACCAGCACCTGATCAAGCTGGAAAAAATTCCCGGTTCAGCCGAGCCCTTTATGGGCATTCAGGCCTTTACCGATAGGATCGAATACGTGCTCTTGTGTCAGTTGTTGATGTTTTTAGAAGACCGTTCCCGGGATGAACAATTTGTCTTATCAGAAATTACCGAATTCATTGTTGGTAACCCGATTGGCAAGGAAAAAATCGACTGGACGCTGTTTAGCCACCGGAAGCATTTCATCAAGGTGCTGCGTTTTGCCCAGGAGCTTGGTTTGATGCAAATTAACGATGGTGATGATCAGAAATTTGCCCAGGATGATGGTGCCGAGGTCTTATACGAAAGTACCGGCTTGTCCCGCTATCTGGTGCGCCATTTTACCGCCGATATTAACGATTTTACAAGCGTCCGAGATTTAGAAAACGCCGAATGGGGTGACCTCAATGCCGATCGCGGCGTGATCCGGCGGCAGCGGGTTTACCGCAAGCTGCTAATGGAGCCAGTGGTTTATTCCCAAGGGGCTGATGATGTCGATTATGATTATATCAAGAAGCAGCGCGGCCTGATTGAAGCTGACTTTTTAAAATATCTGGAATACCCCCTTCATGTACACAAAAACGGAGCACTGTTGTTGGTGCCGGCGGATAAAAATATTAAGGATGGTTTTCCCAATACCAAAGCGATCTGCGATATTACCCTGCTGTTTTGTGCCCTGATTCGGCGCCGACTTGAGACAAAAAAACTGCGTCTGAATGGCTCCGGGGAAATCCGGCTGTCGCGGGTGGCCTTTGATTTGCTGGTGACAAAATTAAAGCAGGAAACCGGGGGTAATTGGAGCAAAGAGTATCGGGAAATGACGGCATCGACCCTATCAGATCATCTGCTTTCTTATATGGAAGACTTTAAGATGCTGGCTCAGGTTGATGATCAACGTGAAATTGAGATCCTGCCGCTAGCCGGTAAACTGACCGGAAGTTACCCAGATCAGGTGGCGGAAAAAAATGGTGAAAAATAATGGAAAAAAATAATCAAAACAAAAAAAGGCAGGACAACCGCTGGGTAATCAATCGGGCAGGACTCGTAAATTTCTGGTATTATGATGAGGAGACCTTTGATTTTTCTAATGGCCGGCTGCTCCTACGCGGCTCAAACGGTTCGGGAAAATCGGTAACGATGCAGAGCTTTATTCCGCTGCTGTTAGATGGCAATAAAAGTCCCGAGCGGCTCGATCCCTTTGGTTCTAAAGCCCGAAAAATCGAGAACTATATTCTTGGCGAAGATGAAAACAGCAAGGAAGAATCGATCGGCTATTTGTTTATGGAATTCAAAAAGAAACACTCCGATAACCTGGCCACCATTGGCATGGGCTTTAAGGCTAAACGGGGAAAACCGCTGAACTCCTGGGGCTTTGCCATCACCGATGGCCGGCGGATTGGCGAGGATTTCTTTTTATACAAACAGATGGGTGAAAAAATACCGCTGACCATGCGGGAGCTGGAAAACCGGATCGGGACGGGAGGACAGGTGGTCGAGGGTCAGAAAAACTACATGAAGCTGGTCAATGACCTGATCTTTGGTTTTGATGATCTGGAGGAATACGATGAGCTGGTCAAATTGCTGGTGCAGCTGCGCAGTCCCAAGCTGTCCAAGGACTTTAAACCGACGGTTATCTATGAGATCATGGAAAACTCATTGCAGCCCTTGTCTGAAGACGATCTGCGGCCGATGTCTGAGGCGATCGAAAACATGGATAACATTAAGAGTCGACTGGAGGTATTAAAGGAGTGTAAGGGTGCATCTGACCGCATCCGCCATGCCTTTGACCGCTATAATCAGTTTATTGTGGTGGACAAGGCCCGGTATTATAATGAGGCCCATCAAGAATTGACTGAGCAACAAAAACGCCAGGAAAAAATTGGCCGCGAGATTAGCTCAACCACGAACGAAATTGAAAAACTGGAACAAATGATCACGGATCTGGCCATCCAATTAGAAACGCAGCAGGAAAAAAGGCAGGAATTGGAAGCCCATGACAGTGTTGTGATCCGTGAAAAAATCATCAAAATTGAAGAAGAAATCGAGCAAAAAAACCGTC